>CALGWE010000073.1:0-5867 GCA_937935915.1 uncultured Clostridia bacterium | reverse complement strand
GGGCAGGTTGAAGACGTTTTAAAAAGCCTATTTGAGGGGGAAGTTCATCTAGATATTGCTGAAACTGATCGTGAAAAAGAGATTTCTATTAATGAATTTATGACAGCCTATGAAAATGTATTAAAAGGCGTAGGCAAGAGCATAGAAGGAGAAGAAAGAGACATTGTCATTCTTGCAACGCCAGCAGATAATGTAGGCTTAAGTGCTTGGCAGCTAGCTTCAGCTGGAGGAATTTATCAGTTTGAAGGGCTTATATTAGAGCCATTAAAAGGCAAGACTGTGCGTGTATTGGTGCAAGATAATGAAATCTTAAATATAGAGGGCATTGTAAGTGACCAAAGTATTATTAAGACATGCACTATAGAAGCATTAGATAAGAAAAACATTACAATAGAAGTCAATAAGGTGCATTTAACCTATGAAAATAAAGGAATAGCAGATTCAAACTTAGGTAAAAGCGGGGCGCTCACATTAGAAGGTAATACAGCAATTGCATTTCAGCAACGTGTGGGAGAAGCAGGAAATGAACAAATTGCAGATACCAAGGTAGACAGTGAAGATCAAACCGCTCAGGCAGAAGGAAAAAAGACACATAAGGCAAAGGAAACACCAGTAAAATTAGTTAAGAGTAATGTAGCAGTTCGCGTCCTCCTTTCAGATGGGGGCGAGTATAATCAAGTAAGCGTTAAGCTCAAGGGAAATGGGGCTTATAAAGTGACGTATAATGGGGAGACAAGTAAACTTGCTGCAGATACTTACTGGAAAGATAGTGAAATGAAATGGGTAGATGGGGCAAAGACTGTACGCTTCGAACCTGTAGATGAAAAAAGTGGTTTAACTGTTTACACCATTACAAAGACAGATGGTAACCCAACCTATAAAGGGGCTTTAGAAGTCAGAAAAGAAGGAGATCATTTCATCTTAATTAATGAAGTGAATATGGAAGACTATGTGGCAGGGGTAATTCCAAGTGAAATGCCAACCTCTTATGATATAGAAGCCTTGAAGGTACAAGCAATAGCTGCTAGAACTTATGCTTATGCGGCTATGCAAGGGGATAAGTTCACAGCATATGGGGCACAAATAGATGATACTACTGCTTCACAGGTTTATAACAATACTGGATTAGATGAGAAGGCTTATGAAGCCGCAGCCCTCACAGCAGGACAAGTGTTAGAAAACAAAGAAGGTCAACCAATTAGCAGTAAATTCTTCTCCACCTCTTGTGGTTACACTGCTAACTACGGTGAAGTATGGGCAGGCGAAAGCTTCCCAAGTTATACGCCAGAGTATCTGGTTTCAGAAAAACAATACGAAGGCAAAGCTGTAGTGAAAGATATGCAAAACGAAGAAAATGCAGAGAAATTCTTCAAAATGACTGCGAAAGATCTTAAAGCTTATGATGAAGATTCACCATGGTTTAGATGGGAAGTCACTTTAACACCAAAAGAAATAACAGCCCTTATGAAACCTGCCATCGCTAAGATTAGTCAAAGTTCACCAAGCTTAGTGAAAGCTAAAAATCAATCAGGGGACTGGGAAAGCAGAACAGTGGAAAACATCGGCACCATCCAAAAACTTAAGGTATTAGGCAGAGGAGAAGGCGGTAACATTTTAGCCCTCCAAGTCACAGGTGAAAATGCCACAGTGAAGGTCAATACAGAATACCTCATCAGATCATTGTTCGCTAGTAATAACAATCAATCCTTAAAAGTCACACGCAGCGATGGCAGCTTATCCGGCAGCATGAGCTTACTTCCAAGTGCCTTCTTTGCCATCGACACCAACAAAGATGGTAGCTTTACCCTCTATGGCGGCGGCTTCGGCCACGGCGTCGGCATGAGCCAAGAAGGGGCTAAAGGCATGGCAGAAATGGGGAAAGATTATAAGGAGATAATTGAGCATTATTATCCTAGTTTGGAGATTGCTTCTATAGGGTAAGGAAATTGTTAAATGACAAAGAGATGTGCAATTATAGATTTTGATGAAAGAGGTCTGCAATTATAAGTGGGTTTTATGTTAATAATATAGGCTTAAATAGTAGGTAAGATTACAATAGATATGCAATTATAAAGCTAGGACAATCATAAGGAATATGATTGTCCTAGTTTTATGTTTGATATTTGTGATATATTATAATTGTATGAATATTATTGTTAATGGTAAAATAAAACGGAGAGATTTCGGTAAACAATATTGGAGAATATTATACATTTAATTACAATTATACTTCTCTTTTGATAGAATAGTTGCATATCTATCAAAAGGAGGAAATGTAGTGAAAGGATGGCCTATGTTTATTGAAATCCAAACTTATAAATCAATGGGACTTAATAAATCTCAAGTCTCAAAGAAATTGAAGATTAACTTTAAAACAGTTTGTAAGTACTGGAATATGAGTCCAAGTACATTTCAAACACTTCAAGAACAGTCTAAATCACGTACTAAAAAGATTGATCCTTATCATAATCAGATACTTGAATGGCTTAGAGAATTCCCTGACTTATCATCAGCTCAGGTGTTTGATTGGTTGCTTGAAAGGCATCACAACCTTGATTTTAAAGAAAGAACATTACGTTTATATATTCAAGAACTTAGAAAAACTTATGCCTTACCTAAACATCCACCACTTAGGCAATATGAAGAAGTTCCAGAAACACTTCCAGGCGAACAAGCTCAAGCTGACTTTGGACAAATCTGGGTAAAAAGAGTGGATGGTACACGTATCAAAGTGTATTGCTTTGCATTAGTATTGTCCTATTCAAGATATAAGTTTGTGTGGTGGCAAGAGCATCCTTTTACAAGTGATGACTTAATTATGCTTCATCAAAAGGCTTTTGAATACTTTGGTGGCATGCCTAAGGAAATCGTTTATGATCAAGATAGGATTATCATTGTTTCAGAAAATGCAGGTGATATCATTTGTACAGAAACCTTTCAGAATTACATTAATCACATGAAATTTAAGATGAGACTTTGTAGGGCTTATGACCCAGAAAGTAAAGGGAAAGTTGAAGCTGTTGTAAAGTTTGCAAAGAACAACTTTGCAAGGCATAGAATTTTTAAGGATATTGATTCATTTAATGATGAAAATCTACTTTGGCTTGATAGGACTGGAAATGGGAAGGTTCATGATATAACAAAAAAAGTACCTAAAGAAGTGTTCACCCTTGAAAAACGACACTTACTTCAGATACCTTCTTCATTGTTTAATCAACAATCTAAATCTAGTTTAAAGTATTCTGTTCGAAAAAACAATACTATTTCTTATAAACAAAATCGTTATCAATTACCTAAAGGTACTTACTCTCCTGGGAAAGAAGTTCTTCTTTCTCTAAATGGTGATACGTTAGATTTATTAGATGTTGATACTGGAGAAGTATTAGCAACACATAAAATTGCCACTGGTAAAGGCAACCTGATTCAAATCCATCATCCTGAACGTATTAAAGGTAGTAATCTTTTAGCTCTTGAAAATGAAGTAATTGAATACTTTAATCATGCATCAGAAGCTGTACAGTTTTTAGCTCATATAGAGTCTGCTAAACCGCGTTATTATAGAGATCAACTTTTCTCATTGAAACAGTCTTGTAAGCAACATACAACGGAGGACAGATTAGCTGCACTTCATTATTGTATAGAAAGAAATTTAATAAGTGCGAGTTTCTTCAAAGAAGCTTTGGACTATCTTATTCAAAAGAAAATAGATGCATCTGTAGAAAAGAAACCCTTTAAGATGCCAGAACTAAAAGCAAAATGTAAGCTTACCTATGTTAAACCTGAAACTAGAAATATTGAAGAATATCTCTTTAATACAAGAAAGGATAAGGAAAAATGGATACATTAGAGGAGATTACAACATATTGCAGCACTTTAAAACTACCTTACTTAAAACAAAATTTAATACACATCTTAGATTCTGCTAAAAAGAATGACTTAACTTACCAAGAATTCCTACATACACTACTGCAACAAGAAATGCTACTGCGAGATAAAAAATCTCAAGAAAAACGTCTTAAAAATGCAGCTTTTCCTACACTTAAAACTGTAGAAGAGTTTGACTTATCTTTTCAAAAATCTATTAGCAAACGTCAACTCAATGAACTTTGTGAGTTAACGTGGGTAGACCGTATGTATAACCTGATTCTGTTAGGACCACCAGGTGTAGGTAAAAGCCACCTTGCTATTGCATTAGGTTATAAGGCTATTCAAGAAGGTTATACTGTAAGCTTTGTTTCGATGGATGTGCTAATGCATACACTTAAAACAGCTGAAATATCCCGAAAAAGTAAAGGAAAACTCAATCGCATTCTTGCATCAAGCATTGTTATTATTGATGAATTAGGCTATTTGCCTATCACGCGAGAAGAAGCTAATCTTTTCTTTGGACTTATTTCATCACTTCATGAGCAAGCTTCTTTAATTATTACATCTAATAAAGGGTTTGAAGATTGGACAGAATTATTAGGAGATCCAGCACTTACAACTGCTGTACTTGATAGAATTACATATCGATGTCAAGTTATCACAATGCAAGGTAAAAGTTATCGTTTAGAACATCGCCAATCATTATTCAAGACTGAAGAAGACTAACGTTTATGCCGCGAAAGTTCCTTGACTATGAGGGTTGATATGCTAAACTTACTCATCTAGGCAGCACCTATCTTCGTAGCTAAACTTACATTTTAAGGTAGCTGCCCCTGCTGCTTAAGAGCATATCAACGGAGGCTCGTGGTCAAGGAAAACGTGGAATAAATGTGGATAAGTATAAAAAACAAATAGTTATTATATACAGAATGTTAGGTAAAATTATTTGCCAAAATTTCTCCGAAAGTACTTGCCGGTAACATATACCCTATGCCTGACTCTAAATAGCTTTTCTTCTTCACCTTTTGTATGTTTAATATAATATTTTTAACTGAAATATTATTGACACTTAAAATAGGAACTAGTGCTGATACACCTGATAAGCATATTGCTAATATAAAGGCCCATATGTAATACATAGGTATATAATTTAACTGCGTTTTTATACCAAATATCTTATAAGCATTGTTTTGATCAATAATGAAATAGGTTGCTATAGTTCCTATGATGTTTCCTAACGCACCACCTAAACAACCTACTAATATACTTTCACCTAATAACAATAAGTTGAGTTTAATTCGGGTAGCACCTATACTTAATAAAGTACCTATGAATGGCAGCATCTCCATTACAATGAGTTTAAATGAACTATAAATAATAAATATGCTCATAATGATTACCATACATAACATAATGTATAGTGGCTTACTAATATTAGCGCTTACACCTTCTAATAAATCATCTACGCCTATTTCCTTAAAACTTAAGTCTTTATACTTCTTTTTGAGAATATTGACACTTTCATCAAGTGTTTTCTCCTCATCATTTAAACTAGCGTATATGGCATTACATTGTTTATTTAAATCAATTGTTTTCTCTGCAAACTCTTTAGGTACTAACAACGTGATATTGTTTAACTCACTGCCAAAGAATCCTTTGTTTTCAGCTATAGCAACTACTTCTAATTTCTTGGTTTGACCAGAAATCTCCACCTTAATACGATCGCCTATTTTAATATTATTTTTTTGGCTGCATACATAGGAAATAATGGCTTTATTCCCTTTGAAATTTGAAATATCGCTGCGTGAAATCAGATTGGTGACCACTAAATGATCAATATCTTTTTCATTCACACCAATCAGATTTACATCAATTTCTGCTTCATGCTTACCGTCTATTTCATTTAGTACGCCATCTAAAATAAGTAAGGGCATACGCTGGTCTAATCCTTTTATCTTAATATCATCTGCCATAAAAGGGATTTTGGTATCATTCATTGT
>CALGWE010000072.1:0-1636 GCA_937935915.1 uncultured Clostridia bacterium | reverse complement strand
ATTGTTTCAAAAGCTTGTTTGTTTGACATGTTAATTGCCCCCTGTAGGTCTATTTTAGTAAGCGCAATAATTAAGAGATTTAATTTTGTGCGGTTACTATGTTATTAATATGTGCAAATTCAATTCTATTATTCTGGTAGTTTTATCCTAGCTTATAAGAATGATCAGCATAAATCAATTAGTATTTTTATTAATGAATTTTTCTGATAATTGTTTTATACTAAATTTAATAAGTTAGTTAAAAGAGATGTCAATAAATAAAAGCAGAGGGGAGAGGCCTAAAATAATTTTAAATGCAAGGAGGAGAAGTAATGAATTCGAATGGGATGTATAAATTAATTTCGAAAATATATGGTCTATTGGATGTTGTTTATTTCAGAGATAATGATAAAAATCCAAGAAAAGCCGTAAATGATTTGATAGAGGATAGGAAGTCTGTGCTTGATATTTGTACAGGAACAGCAGTTGGTGCCATCACAGTTTCTAAAGCAAAACCACATGCTAAAATAGTAGGCATCGATCTTTCAAAGGAAATGCTTTCTATAGCTAGACGCAATATAAAAAAACATAATATCCATAATATTAAGCTTGGCCGTATGGATGCAACAAAGACAAAATTTCAGGATAATACTTTTGATGTGATTATTATGTCTTTGGTACTACATGAAATGCCACCCAAGCTTGCTAGTGCTATGCTCAAAGAAGCAAAGCGTCTATTAAAGGAAGATGGAAAAATCATAGTTGTAGAATGGGAACCTCCAAAGAAGCTTATGCAAAAGATATTATTTCTACCAATTCCTTTGTTAGAGCCAAGGTCATATCATAGCTTTGTAAAGTTAGATATGAAAAAATATTTTGCAGGTTTTGGTTTACATATAGATCGTTTGATGCATTGTGATTATACAAAAGTAATTGCACTGACTAAATAATGAGCAAGCAAGAGCAGAAATAGGATGATTAGATTAAGGAGATTAAGAAGAAAGGGGAATGTAGTACACAGTTACTACTACAATGAATGATGAGTGAACAAATAAAAGTTTGTGCTGTGCAAATGGCAAGTCTTGCAGGAGAAGTGGCGCATAATTTAGAAAGGGCAAAAGAGCTTGTGATACAAGCTAAAGCACAAGGGGCGGAGCTTGTATTATTACCAGAGCTTTTTGATGTAGGTTATGATTTGGAAATTGTAAAGCACCTAGACTATGATACCAATGCCACATTAAATTTTCTTAAGGACTTATGCAAAAGCTTAAAAATTTATATGATTGCAGGGGTTTATGAAAACAGTGCAGAAGGCAGATTTAATACAGCTTATGTCATAGATGATCAAGGTAATGAAATAGGTAAATATCGCAAAAATAAGCTCTTTTGCTTAAGTATTGAAAAAGAGATTTTTACGCCAGGGGAACAATTATGTACTGTAGATATTAAAGGCATACGCTTCGGTCTTATGATTTGTTATGATATTAGATTCCCAGAACTAGGTCGCAAATACATAGATGCAGGTTGCGAAGCTTTAGCTATTATTTCAGCCTTTCCATTTCCACGTTTAGAGCACTGGAAGACGCTCCTTAAAGCCCGTGCCATAGAAAATCAGCTTTATGTAGTAGCCGCCAACCGAGTAGGTAAAAATGCCGAC
>CALGWE010000071.1:0-7559 GCA_937935915.1 uncultured Clostridia bacterium | reverse complement strand
GATTTACTTTACAATAGTAAAGAAACTTTTACTACTAGAAAGACTTACTTTAGCTTAATTGTGAGGGGGATATTTTATGAAGTATACTTTTGAAGACAAAGAAGACCTAGTAACATTTATTTGCAATGAAATCATTACAACCGCAGAGGCAACTGGTATGCTGAATTGCTCTAGACAATATCTAGATGAACTAGTAAGCAAGGGAAAGATCACTCCGATTAAAACAATTAACCGCGTAAGGCTCTACTGGAAAAATGACATTGATACGTTAGTCAAAAAAAAGCAAAATAGCTAGCTTCTAAAAGAAGCTAGCTATTTCTTGTTCATTTAATGTTTCTTTTTCAATTAAACTTTGTGCAAGGGCTTCAAGTTTATTTTGATGAGCTATAATTAAAGCCTTTGTTTCTTCATAAAGGGCTTCCATATATTTCACGCTACGTGTAATGAAGGCCTCATCTTCTACTGTTTGTTTCCCTGTTAAAACATTTAAGTTTACAAGGCCATAAGCCTCATCCATCCCATATCTTAATAAAATATTACGCATAGATTCACTGGCCTTTTCAATATCGTTACTTGCCCCTGTTGTAATCAGTTCTTTTCCAAAAATAATCTCTTCAGCTGCGCGTCCTGCTAAGCTAATTTTAATATTATTTAAAAGCTCTGTTTTATTCATATACATTTTGTCTTTAGGGATATTCATACTAAATCCGCCAAAGCCTTTTGTACTTGGAATAATAGTTACTTTCGTCACACTGTTTTCAGGTGCAATCAGTTTTGTCACTAACGCGTGTCCTGCTTCATGATAAGCTGTAATGCGCTGATCCATTTCGCTAATGCCGCTGCGGTCTTTCTTTTCTTTCCCAGCTACCACTGTATAAAAAGCAGTATCAATGGCTGCTTGATCAATACATGGCTTGTTACTTGAAACGGCACAAATGGCTGCTTCATTTAAAAGATTTTCAAGCATGGCCCCTGTGAAATATACTGTTTGTTTGGCGATATTTGTGACTTCCACTTCATCTGAAAGTGGTTTATTTTTAAGGTGAAGCTTAATAATTTGTTCTCTGGCTTTAAGGTCAGGATAGCCTACCTCAATATGTCTATCAAATCGTCCTGGACGAAGGAGAGCGTCATCTAAAGTATCTAATCTATTAGTTGCTGCAATGACTACAACGCCTTCATCATCTTTGAAACCTGACATTTCTGTTAAAAGTGCATTTAATGTTTGATCTTTTTCATCGTTACTTTGCATGCTACCATTACTACGTTTCTTACCAATGGCATCAATTTCATCAATGAAGATCACTGCTTTACCTTCTTTACGTGCACTCTTAAAGAGTTCTCTTACACGACTGGCACCGACACCTACATACATTTGCATAAAGTCTGAACCACTTACTGAGAAGAAGCTTACACCTGCTTCTTTAGCAATGGCCTTAGCAAGTAATGTTTTACCTGTCCCTGGAGGACCATAGAGGATAAACCCTTTAGGCATACGTGCCCCCATCTTAGCGTACTTCTCTGGTTCTTTCATAAAGTCAATGAGTTCAGCTACTTGTTCTTTCGCTTCTTCATTTCCTGCGATATCATCAAAGCCGCACTTAAGTTCACTAGGTTCAACCTTTTTGTCACCGATGCCCATTTTGCCTCGGCCATCTCCTTGTTTTTTCACCATATTAAAAATCGCAATAAACATGGCTACCATTAAACTTGTACTAATGATATATTGAATCATTGATGTATCATTTTTCACTTTTTCTGTGACATCTATATTATTTAAAAGCAATGCTTCTTTTAAGCCTTCTTTTCTTGGATTATCTGTTGTATAAACTGTATCACTATTTTTTAATTTAAACTTTAAAGTTGAAGCATTACTAAGTTCTACTTTTTCAACTTGCTCATTTTGTATTTCTCTTAAAAACTGTGTGTAGCTCACTTTATTTGCGGCCTTATGACCTGCAAACACTACACTTCCAAATGCTACAAGACCACATACCAGACTTACTAATATATATTTCTTCATGTCTTTCTTTTGTTTCATTGAACTACCTCCTAATGCCCTTTCCACTTGTTAGGTGTAGGGGGTACGTGTTGAATATATTATACGTCCTGCCTATTTGAATTACATTAGTAAGTCGATGGAAATTTATTTAATTCATGGCAAAAAAAAATTGGAGAAAGACGACGGGTCTTTCTCCTTGAGAGAAGGTATTTTATTCTAGGGGTAGCAAATAATTAAATATTTACTGTAACATCTGGGGGAAGTTACAAGTACATTATAACAACACCTCCGATGTAAAGTTGCCTTAATTTTTCATTTTATTTCTACACTTTTTATATATTTTTAAACATCTTTCATTTTACTTGTGCATTCTTTACATAACAAACTTAATTTTATATATTATATTATTATTTTCACCAATTTTCTTTCCACTTATAGGAATAATTTTTCTTTTTTCTACATTTTACACAATTCACCTTTCATTCCATGCACATAATTACTGATTTAATAGGATTATAGCTTTTTTTGTCAACTTCTCTTTTATTGTGACGTAGAAAATATATTTAACAACAAAAGGTTACAAATAATATCCATGTCTTTATGACAGGTGGATATTATTTGTAACCTTTTTTAAATGGGCATTAATCAGTTCTTCGGCTTTATCGCCATCTCTATTTTTAATGGCTTCATAAATGCCACGATGTTCTTCAATTAAATAATTGACACGTCCTGGTGTTGCCATTGATTTCTTCCTTACTTGCTGGATATAAGTATGGAAATCAGATAACACATGCTTAATAATCTTACTCTTTGTAGCATTATAAATGGCATCATGGAATGTATGGTCTAGACTTTCAAGACGACTCAGATCTCCTTTGCTTGCATAAAACTCAGTAAGCTCTATGATTTCCTCCATCTTTTCTAGTTCTTCCTGCGTAATACGCTCTGCTGCTAATCGCCCTGCTACACCTTCTAACTTGTCTCTTACCAAGAAAATATCGTGCACATCTTCTTCTGTAATCCCACAAACTACTGTTTCTTTATTTGGAATAGAACGTACTAAGCCTTCTAATTGTAACTGTCTAATCGCTTCCCTTACAGGCGTACGACTCACCTTTAATTCATTGGCAATAGCAGATTCTCTTAAAGTATCTCCTGGTTTATATTTACCTTCTAATATAGATTGCCTTATGGTTTGGAATACTCGCTCTCTTAATGATGATTTATCTGTACTATCAGATTCGTAGATCACTTTTTCCTCCTCGCTCGCTATGAGCTATGTATAATGGTATACAATATATTTTAACAACTTTTCTAAAACATTCAATACCATTTTAAACTTCCGTTAATACTGAATCCATTTCCCATCATCCCCTTGATAAGCGATGATACTCTCTTTTAAAGTACGATTTGCAATCTGCCAATTTTCGCTTGCTACGTTAATGTCCATATCCCATTTCAGAACTAAACGATAAACACGCTCCTTCTGACTTCCCTCTATTTCCTCCAAATTGGTGAGCTCCACAATTTCTGTGGTCTCACTTTGTAAATAGCCATTTTCCTTAACCTTCCCAAAGCTTGCCTCAATGTGCAGTGTGGCATCTTGTACATCCTTTTGATTAATAAACCAATCCTTATAGAGCTGTACCTCTTTATTTCTACTACGTGCCTCAAAGTAATTGGCTACTGCCCCACTTTCTTTGGTCTTAATCCCCTCTAAATAGTCTTTATAAAAAGTATCAATAAAATGATGCCATTTCTCTTCCCCCTCTTCTGAAAGGGCTAATTCCTCAAACTTCAAATTGCAATTTGTATTATCAATTGTCACCTTTTGTATAATTGGGTCAATGACCTTGTAAGGACTTTTTATACATAAAGTATATTCCCCAGGTAACAGGTCACTAAACGTTACCTTTGATTTATTGACAGTCTTATGGAGCTGATCTAGGCTAACCTCCATCCCCTTCACCGTTTTTACACTTACACTCATCATATCATAAGGCACAATCACTTCAGTTTGCTCCGGTACCTTTAACATCTGTGTATAATTTTTATAAGTCTTCTTTGGCATAATAACCTGCAATACATAATTCCCTGGCAAGAAGCCCTTGCCTACAAATTTCCCCTCCTGCTTATCCGTTATAGGCTTCCCATTAATATACACCTTCGCCATAGAAGGGGCATAAATAGTAATCCATTCACTCTTAAAAGGATTCACAACCTCCCACTTCTTATCATTTCGCACAAGCTCCAGCTGGGCCTCCTCATTTTTATTGCCATATGTATAAACCACTTTACACACCGCTGTATTAGTCCCTTTAAACTGCACCTTTCCTACAAGCTGCGCCTGTATCAGCTTCTTATACACCTGCCCATAATAAGCAATCATTTCCTTGGCATCCACATCCGCATTCAAACTCTCACGACTTAAACACCTATAAGCCTTCTCATATTCCCCCCTCTCAATAGTCTTTATATAATTCTCCGCTGTCCAAATAGGCCCTTTATAATAATTATAGCCAGCTTGTATTATCTCAATAAAGAAAAATATAATCACAGCATATAATATCCTCGTTATAATCTTATTCCCTATATCCTTCATACCTCCCCCTCCTCTATTCCTATATCATATGCCCCCACCCCTTCATTTAGACTAGCCCCACATTAAAAAAGAGAGGCGCAGTACGTCCAGAAAGAAAGCGGCTACGCTTGACCACGACTAGTCTACCTTCGGAATAATCTGTTGAGGCACTTAGTGAAGATAATTGAAGAGCTTTTAGGCGAAGTGTTCGAAGCTGAGCGCTAGCGAAGCAAGTTTTTCGCCGTTTCTTCAATTATCAAGCTTAGTGCCTCACAGATTATGGAGAGTGTAGCTAGGCGTGGTCAAGCGTAGCCGCGCGCCTTTCTGTGACGTTACGCCCTCTCGTAACTGCCGCAATCAGCCTCGAGCGTTCCATCTTTATTTTTGTCATGACGTACATTAATTGCATTTAATGTACAGTACTTTTCTGTTTTATCGTGATACTTACATTCAGTGACATCACAATGAATACTCATATTCATCATTTCTATTACTCCTTTTCCCATACAAACTAAAACCTCTTCATTAGTATGGATTATTTTAAACGGAGTATACTTCTTTTATTGTTCTTTTAAAAATGCTTTAAAGCAATAGGGTGCACCAACTGTTACCCAAAGCATCACAAGTGCGTAACGAATCATATCGCATGCTTTATATACTGGGAATACTTTTTTGAGTCCGACCTGTAATAATAATACCCCGATAGTCCCAATAAGTACTTTCACAACTTGTATGCGTTTAGATTGAATCGGATTGAATTTTACATATTTTTGTTCTAAGAATGCGCCAAATGCCACACCCCAAATACTTGCAACAGTTTTATATAAGTCCCTATCCACATTTAAAATAAGTACGCCTATTACTGCCATACTTGCCCCTATTACATGCCATTTGGTAAACTGGCCATCTTCACCAATTAAACCTGCTGCGATGAATGTACTAGCAATTCCAAATAATAAACCACCTATCACATCCATTGGCCAATGTACTCCTAAATACATTCTTGAAAAACCTGTTAAGCAAATAATAATGCTGCCTAAAATGACTACAGGCTTTTTCTTTAAAATGAGCATGCTACTTGTCCAGAATGTTGTAGCAGCCTGTGTATGACCACTTGGGAATGAATAACTTGTAGCTGTATGTGCACGAATAGGTTTGACCGCTCCTACTTGAAATGGTCTTGGAAATTTAACAATATTTTTGACGATTCCATTTACGCTGGCACTAAACAAAATCATAAAGCTCAGGCGCTTACTCTTTTCTTTGTCTACACACCAGTACAAAATCATTGTAATTAATGAAAGAAATGTTGATTCTGCCATCATTGTAATCACTATCATCAGTGAGGTAATAGGCTCCATACGAAGTCCTTCTAAAAATTGTAAAATCTGTATTTGTGTCTGCATATATCGCTCCTTAGAACATACTACTTTTTTACATCATTTATTTACTTTTTTTTCCTGCTAATATTGTACAAGATTCCTTTTTGGATTACAATATGAATAACTGTACTACTTATTCAAAATTTTTAGCCTATTATTTCTTGATAAGGAGGTCTGGCATGGAATACTCTATTATTTCTACAGATTTTTTACCACAATTTTATTTAAAACAGTCCTTAGCATTAACTTGCAGTGGCAATACTGAAGAAGCAATCCAATCCATAGATGCTGCAATTATTATTAGCAACAATTCACCATTTTATATTTATCAAAAAATGAAACTGCTCTACAACTTAAATCTTACTGAACGTTGTAGTCAATTTATTATAACGCAATTAGAGTATTTATTTAAAAATGCTTCTTTATATCTAGTCTGCCGATTTATAGACTACTATCAAAAGATGCATCATCTTGATTTAGCCCGCTTAACATTACTTCTAGAAAACGCACATCTTCCTTATTGTCTCGCACTAGAATATGAAGACCTATTATATCACCCACATAAAACTTTAATTTATTTCGCACAAAAAGCAAGCCTCCAAGATCATCATAAACTTTGTATTAGTTATTGTGACCTTATCCATAAAACAAAAGCTTTTTCATCAGATACAGTTTATCTTAAAGCTTATTCTTATCATATGTTAGGCAATTTAATGAAGGCACGCCTAACCTATATGGAGTTTATTGCCTTAGAACCTGAGAATGCCTTAGCTTATCATAATCTAGGCCTTATCTTAATGGAACAAGGGCAGTATTTAGAGGCATTAAAGGCTCTTGAGAAGGCGCACCAACTTGCCCCTACTAACAAAAACTATTTAATGCATTTAGCGGAGTGCCATTGTCGTTTCAAACACTATGAAGAGGCCATTAAAATCTACGAATCACTTCATAAAGATTTTCCTGACGATTTACAGACTTATTTTAATTTATCTTATATCTACAAGAAACATCATCGTTATTTACTTGCCTATAAATATGTACATAAGGCCAAGAAGAAACTGAAGGAAGCTCCTCTCTAAAAACTAACTTTCTAAATGACTTACCAAAACTTTAACCCACTAAATCCTAAAGGAGGAGTTATATGGATAATGCAGCTTTCGAAAAATACCAGCATTTTACAGAACAAACCATCGCTAATCTTTCTAACAGAATCACAACATTAGAAGAAAAACTTAATGTGTTTACGAATTTACTTGCTGTAAGTCAGTATGTTAATCAATATATTGAAACCGAGGAATTCTTCCCACTTATTACAGATACACTCATTGGTGTATTTGGTGCTAAATATGCCACCATTTATCTTAAAACAAATGGGAATTACCTTTCTGCCACACCTTCTAATTTTTCCTTCCCATCTATTGAGGCAGAACAAGAGCTTATTATGCGCCATCACGAAGAATCCTTTATTATCAATAGTGAGACACCTATTTACATGGCTTTAGAGAATACAGCACCTGTTTTTTCATGCCTTGGTGTACCGATTACACTCAAAAACAACTTATTAGGCTTTATTATCATTGCACATGAGGAGAAA
>CALGWE010000070.1:0-7561 GCA_937935915.1 uncultured Clostridia bacterium | reverse complement strand
TTGACTTAAAGGTTACAGGAAATTGGATGGATGAAGACGATGTTGAATTGAATTCGATAGATTTTGAGCAATTAACGCCAGTACAAAAGGTGATTTATAAACAAATCAAGGAGTGGTAAGAAGGATGGAGAGTATTACAACACTTGAAATTCCCTTATATGTTCCTAAATATAAGGCTAATACAAGTTATGGCTATGAAGGAAAAAAAGGTGAACGTCTATTAGAAGTATTATATGATGCGAGTGATGGATATTGCATGTATTGCTATACAAAGATAGAAGTAGATTCAAAGAGATTTGGCCAATTAGAGCATTTTATTGAAAAGAAACATACTAAGAAATCCGGAAAGTTAAAAGAATGTGTACCTAATATAGCCATAGCTTGCCCTAAATGTAATTTATCATTTAAGAAAAAGGGTGATAAGATACGAATATTTACTAAAGACCAGAAACAAGTTTATGAAGCAAGTACATGTATAGGAGAAAAATGTACTAAGGAATGTGCAGCTTATAAAGAAATGAAAAAGGTATATATATCTAAACGTAAAATTATTTTACCCCTAGAAGAAAGCGGAGAAGACGTGACTACATATAAAATACAATATAATCTGCTTAAATTGGAGTTTGAACCTAGTACAAAAGTGGCATATACACAAGCGCAAAAAGAGATAATCATGAGGCATATTGAGAAATTTAATTTAAATGATGCGCAGTATCGTACTAAGGAGATTTTAAAATGCTGTGAAGATATAATAAATGGAGATAGAAGCCTAAGAAAGAAAAAATATAATAATTATGTTGTCGATTTATTTATGGACAAACTAAAGATATTGGATGATGAGCAGAAACAAAAGTTATGTACTAGAATTTATATTTTAGGAAAAATGAAGAAAATTATTTAGAAAAAGGTGTTGCGTAAATGATGCAACACCTTTTTAGAGGTTAAAAAATAAATGCTTATATGGTAATATAAAAATATTGGAGATTAGCATATAAAAATGGAAGATAATTCCGAAATATATAGTGATGGGGATGTGAGAGGAGTAAGTATTTGAAAAAGAGATTTGCATATGTATTAGTTTGTAGTTTATTATTTTCACAATTTCCAGTGACAAGTTTTGCAGCTAGTACAACAGAAACAAAAGCTAATTTAGAAGTAACTTTAAACTTAGAGTATCCAGTATTTAATTATGGGAACTTAAGCTTAAAGGCGGAGCTTCTACAAAATAATAAGGTGGTACGTGAAATACCATTAAGCAGTATGAGTAGAACTGGGGGAAATAACTGCTATATGGTATTTGAGGAGTTACCACTTGGGACTTATCAAGTACGTTTAGTTGGGAAGGGGTATAAAACTTATACTTCAGAAGAAATCGAGCTTGTAAAAACAGAGAAGCATTTAGTTGTCAATGCAGGGAGTGATACCTTTACAGTAGGGGATATTAATCAGGATGGTAAGATTGATCAGATTGATTTAAGCCAAATGGAAGCTGCATTAGGAACAGATGATTTTACATATGATTTAAACGGTGACAAGGTTATAGACGTAGAGGATTTAGCACAGCTTTATTGGAGTCAAACAACTGTAGGAGATGCCAGCATTTATAATACAAAAATGATTTTATCAGCTGTATTAGATGTAGCAGCTGTTCAAAATGAGTTTGAAGCAGCTAATAATGGTGACGTCACAGTAGTAGGTGCTATTGAAGAATTATTCGATGGCAATGAAGAAAACACAGTTACTTTAGAAACAGCTGTACCAATTACAGAAGAGTCACCTATTAAAATCCCAGTTACTTTCAAAGAAGAAATGAAAGTATCAGAGATTGCCATTACAGCACCAGAAGGTAGTGCGCCTACTGCGGGCTATGCAGTTTATGAAGACGAAAATGGTGAAATCGTTAGAATACCTTTTAAGGCAGAAGATAGTGAAGCAGCTTTAATGCGTACACGCACAGCACAAAAGGTTGTAAAAATCAATTTAGGCAAACAAGTGCCACTTCAAAAGTTAACGATTGAAGTCACACAAACAAGTAATGCAAATGGTCTTATGGCAGCTATTTCTAAAATTGAGTTCTTAGAAGACGTTGTAGAAGATGCGGTCAATCAAGAAGAAGGACTTATTAAAAACTTAATAGGAAAAGCTATAAATGAGGGTGCTTCATTAAGCTGGAATCAAACAGCTAACGTAACAGGTTATAAAGTACAATATGGTACAGAGCCAGGCGTTTATACAGAGACACGTTATACAAATACAAATAGCATTACAATTGAAGGACTTGAAAACTTCACGCCTTATTATTTTGTGGTACAAGCCACAAATGGCGAGTGGGAAGGCAAACCTTCAAATGAAATTTCTATTACACCAATGCCACAAAATAAACCAGCAGCACCAACAGAAGTTGCTTTAGGAAGTTTTGATAAAGGGCTTAAAGTAAATTATCGTACAGGAGACGATGCTACAGGGGCCAATGTATATTATAAAAAGGTAACAGATGCAGCTTATACAAAGGTAGAAAATCCTTATCCAGGCATGATTATCAAAGGCTTAGAAAATGATGTAGAATATATGGTTTATGTGACAGCTACTAATGAAGCTGGGGAAAGTAAACCATCACAAGTTGTAAGAGCGACGCCAGTAGCTGAAGAAATTGTGGTACCAGAGATTCCAACAGTAGGAAGAATAGATAATTCCCATGTTACAAAGTTAGAGCTTATTGATGCCAACAATGTAGATATGAAGTTTTATCCAGAAGGATTTGATGTGAAACAAATCATGGATGAGGATTATACAACACATTATACAGCAGCAACTTATCAAAGAGATCGTGGCTTTAGAGTAACATTTGATGAACCTTATGAGATGGATTATGTGGCATTTGTACCAAGACTTGATAGTGATTTAGACCGTTATGAAGGAACACGTAAATATCTTGAATATCCATTCTGGTATTCAATTCGCGTGTGGGAAACTTTAGATAGTGAACCTAAATTACTTGTAGATCATGAAGTCATTCCTAACCGCGGGAAAGATGGCTTAATGATTTTACCATTTGAAAAATCTAAAGTAGCTAAAATGGAAGTCTTCTTATATGAATGGCATGGTGCAGGGGCTATGAGTATTTCTGAAATTATGTTCTATGAATATCAAGATTTTATTGAAAGAATTGATAATATCTTTGCAAATGGCCTACATACTCAGGTAAAAGAAGGCGTTACAATTACAGAGATTGAAGCTTTAATGGATGAATTAGACCGCCTTGAAGGTGCTGTATTATGGGTGGATAAGGCTACTTTAAGAGCAGAGCTTGAAAGTGCTAAAGAAATCCTAGAAACAGGAGCGCCAGCAAACTTAGGCGAAATCGTAGAGGTAGTTCAAACAAGACAAAAGAGCACAGCACAGGCGCAAAACTTTGCAATGCCAGGCCTTAGTGACCTTCAAGCCACAGGCACATTAGCCATGGCTAAAGATGAAATCCTCGTTTATGTAGATGCCCCAGAGGGTGGAACAATGCCAGAACTTGTGGTTTCACAATTCTTTGGTAGTGATACATGGTCTCAAAAAATCAGCCTACAACAAGGGCGTAATGTGATTCAAGTTCCACAATTAACTTCTTATAATGGAGAAAAAGGTGGCCCATTATATCTCACATATACAGGTGAGGCACAAGATGCGACTACAGTACGTATTGTAAATGCAAGAAAGATGCCAACTTTAGAATTAACAAGTCTAGAAGATGAAAGCACTGTAAGAGCAGCAGTAAGAGATTATATTACAGAACTTACAGCGTATATGGCAGATTTAAATTTAAATAATAAAACAAAAAATCCAGCTAATAGTACAGAGATTGGGACAGATAAAGTACTGCTTTCATTACCAGCAGAAGAAGTTTATGAAGGACTTACACAAGGCATTGAAGGCAATATAGAGGCGCAAGTAGAGCGTTTATATGAAACTTTAATGACATGGGATGCCACTATTACATTACATTATAATGTATTAGGTTTATCAAAAGATGCAAAAGAAGTAGAAAACCGCTATCCACAGACACGTGTGAACATTCGTTATATGCCAATGAATAATGGTATCTTCATGTATGCAGGTGGAGACCATATCGGGATTCAATATGATTCAGGAGCAAACCTTGTAAATGGAGATAGAAATGCGGATACAGGTTACTTTGGTTGGGGAATCAATCATGAGATTGGTCACATTATCAATGATAAAAACTTCGTATTTGCCGAAACAACAAATAATATCTTCTCATTATTTGCACAGACAATTAATGGCGGTCCATCTAGACTTGAAGAGGGTTATGATAAAATCTACAGCAAAGTTGTTTCAAAAGACACAGGACTTGCAAGTGATGTATTCGTTAACTTAGGCATGTTCTGGCAGCTTCATTTAGCTTATGACAATGATAATAGATCAGTAAATCCAGATGACTTCTATCCAACACTTCACCGCTTATCAAGAGCCAGTGATTTAAAAGGATTAGATCCACAAAATTACTTTGTACGCCTTGCAAGTGATGCAGCGCAAAAAGATTTAACACCATTCTTTGAAAGATGGGGCTTACATATTTCAGATGCAACTTATGATTATGTGCGTCAATATGAACCAGAAACAGATGCTATTTACTATTTAAATGATGAAGCAATGCGTTATCGCTTAAATGGTGGTAAAGGCATGGCAGAAGGCAGCACAGCTACAGTAACTGCTACTGTAGGAGCAGAAGGTGCTGAAAATACAACAAATGATAAAATGGTCACTTTAACATTATCGACTGATATGGAGGAAGCAGCTCTTTTAGGCTATGAAATTTATAAAGATGGGGAGCTTATTGCTTTCACAACTGAAGATACATATGTGGATGAAGTTTCAGCAAACAATGTGACACATACTTATAGCGTTAAGGCTTATGATAAATTATTAAATTGTACAGAAGTAGCTGAAGCAGATGAAGTTTACATTGCATCAGAAGGTAAGATTTCAAAATCAGAATACACAGTACGCACTACAGGTTCTGGCTTACAAATTGAATTAGCTAATACGCCAGAGGTAGTAGGGCTTAAATTTACAGATGTAGCTGAGAAAACAGATATTAAAGTAGAAATCAGCCAAGACGGTATCAACTGGGAAACTGCAAAACAAGATAAATTACCAGCAGGCACAACACATATCTACTTTAATAAACCAGGCGCAGAAGCAGCTGATGACCGCATTTGGACATATGATGCGAAATATATTTCCATTACAGGGACAGGTATTGAAAGTTTAAGTGAGCGTCAATTAGATGTATTAGCTTATCCAGGAGATGCAGTTTACTTTACAGATGGGGCTATTGGATACTTAGGTGAAGACTATAGCTTCGAAGGTGGTAATATTCCTAAAGGCACATTAGTGGTAATGGGCGCATACCGTGGACATCCTGTTTATAGCAAAATCGTTTTATCAGCAAAATATGTAGATGAAAAAGATTATGATGCATCAGAAAGACCAGGCTATAATAATGACCAAACTGTAGAATCTGTAGCAGGAGAGGTTTACATGTTTGCAGAGCTTCCAGAGGATGGACAAGTTTCAAAAGTGGGTAATGGTATTTGGATGTTCGTACCAAAAGATCAAACTTTACCATCACAAATTAAAGCGAATATGTTTAGAACAGACTCAGCTACTTCTATGGAAGGCGGCAGACTTGTAAGTGATACAAAATGGCTCCTTGTACCAAATGCAGAAGATATGCCAACGATTGAATTACAATAAATGATATGAGTACAAAATGAAATACGAGAACGTAGCATAGATTAAGAAGACAACATAGACGGAGACATATATATGAAAAGATTAAGAAAGAAATATTTAGGGGGTGTGGTAGCTATGAGCGTACTTGCTTGTGCCAATCTAGTACAGGCAAGTACGGCTCCAAATGCAATGCCACAAATTGCTTTACACCATGCACAAGTAAGCAATAATAAAGTAAATATTGATTTAGGGATGGCTAACTTACAAGGTGAGGTGGTTGCCTTAGAAATAAGCATTGTAGCAGATGATATACAAGCTGTACAAAGCATCACATCTAAAGTAAGTAATAGTTACACAACTTATAAATTACAAACATTAGCAGATGGTAAAGAAAAATTAACACTTTACATCATTGCACAGGATAAAGAAACACCTTTTGTTGTGGAAGGCGGTAAATTATCAGGTGCAAGCTTAAGCTTACAAACAAGCGGTAAATTAGAATTAGACCGTGCAAGTACAACGATTAAAGTCATTGAAAAAGGTTATATGGCAGCGACATATAATCAGGTAGAAATGCTTTATACAGAAGCTGATTATAAGCCAGATACAGATACTAATAAGCCAGGAAATGGCGATAGCAATAATAACAACAATAATAATAATAATGGCCCTAACAATGGCAGTGATGATGACATAGATGACAGTGACAATACAACATCTAAGCCAAGTGATAGCCAAACAGGTAATAATGTTAATAACGGCAATTTAAATAATAATGAAAATGCTAATAATAACAACGCTAATAATAGCGGCACTAATAATCAAGTGGCTACTAACTTTAATGATGTGGAGAACCATTGGGCCAAAGCAGCTATTTCAAATATGGCAAGCAAAGGCATTATTAAAGGCTATGCAGATGGTTCATTTAAACCAAATGCTTCAATTACAAGAGGTGAGTTTGCAACGCTTTTAGCAAGAGCCTTTGACCTTAAAGCTACAATGAGGGCAAATCCATTTACAGATGTTGCAAAAGATAAATGGTATACAGAAAGCATTTTAGCCCTTTATGAAGCTGGGATTACATCAGGCCGTGCAGATGGCTCATTTGGTGTAAATGCCCCTATTACAAATGAAGAAATTAGTACGATGATTGCCCGTACAATTACTGCCCTTCATATCACATTACCTGAAACAAATGCAGCAGGTATTACATTTACAGATGAGATGCAAATTAGCAGTTATGCAAAAGAAGCTGTTACAATGCTTACAAAGCTTGGTATCCTCAGTGGTAAACCAGATGGCAGCTTTGGGCCAAAACTGACAACAACACGTGCACAAGTAGCAGTAATGCTGGATCGTATTTTTACATTGACTAAGTAATAAGTCATTAAAAAGACCGTTAAGCAAGATAAAATAAGTAACATAAAAAAGTTCAAGTCAAAAAAATTAGTGACTTGGACTTTTTTTAGATAAATGTATTTTATAGGTAAATATAGTTTTAATGGATAAGTTATGTGAATAAACTAGTAGAAAGGTAGAATCTATAAAACAAAGGTTAAGCTGCGATAATGGAAAATCCATTATACTGGGAAAGCTAGGGTGGGATTAGCACTTGGTGATTTTGGGGGAAATTGCCATATTGATTTAAATACATAAAAGTGAGATAATCAATAAGCTTATATAGATTCGCCTTTTGATATTTTTATAAGATTTATGACAACACTATAAAAAGTACATATAATTTTTTTTATAGAGGATACTAAGAAAAAGCACTTAATAAGGAGAAATATCGTGATAAGAATTGATCAAGACAAAT
>CALGWE010000069.1:0-3218 GCA_937935915.1 uncultured Clostridia bacterium | reverse complement strand
ACTGTTAAATCTAAGTAATGCACTGAATAAGGAAGAAACAGTGGTAGTCTCATTATATAATAAGGCAATTAAAGAAGATAACAAATATCCTGATTTTGATTTTAGACTTGGACAATATCTTTATCATAGAAAGAAATACAATGATAGTATTAAATACTTCGAGTTGTGTCTAAAAAAAGTAGAGATGTATCAGGAAATCGGAGAATCCGTGACAAAGGGAAATCCTATTCAAGTTTTAGAACTCATGGGAAATGCTTATTTAATTCAAAGACAATATGAACAAGCTATTCCAATCCTAGTAAAGATTTTAAGAATTAATCCTTATAGAGTTAAAGATTTGTATAACTTAATTAGTATTCTGCAAACAAATGAGACAGGAAGTAATATAGGAAAAGTTTTGGGGAAATTATATGATTATAGCAAAGTGAAAGATCAATTATTAATGCTGCAAATCAGTAAAGAAGTGAAGAATCAAGAATTATTTGAGTATGTATTACAGTTTGCGGATGAGGCGGTAAAAGAGCAAATAAATGCATAAAGTTGCACTAGCATTTAAAATGAAATGGTTTAAATGTAAAAACATGAAAAAAATGTCAAAAGAGGTATAAAGTATATTTATGTTTTTCCGAAATATATAGTGATAAAGCTATTAAGCTTTAGAACATTAGGCAAGGATGCCAATATATACATCAAGGAGAACATAAACATGATTATCAATCACAATATGAACGCAATGAATGCGCACAGAAATGCTGGTCTTAACACAACTCAAGCAGCGAAATCAATGGAGAAACTTTCTTCAGGTCTTCGTATCAACAGAGCTGCTGATGATGCGGCTGGTCTTTCAATCTCAGAAAAAATGAGAGGACAAATCAAAGGGTTAAACCAAGCACAAAGAAATACACAAGATGGTATCTCTTACATTCAAACAGCTGAGGGTGCCTTAACAGAAGTATCTGATATGCTTACAAGAATGAAAGAACTAACAGTTCAAAAAGCAAATGGTACATACAATACAGCAGATATCAATAACCTTGAGTTAGAAATGACAGAACTTGGGGCACAGATTGATGATATTATTGGAAAAACTAAGTTCAATGGTAAAGAAGTATTCAACGACACAATTAAAATTGTTGTATCAGATGACGATCAAGCAACACTTACAGTAGGTAAAGCATTAGCGGCACAAAACTTAGGTAAAACTAGTACAACAGCAAATGTAGAAGCTTCTATTGAAACAATCAATGCAACAAGATCTCAATTAGGGGCACACCAAAACAGACTTGAATATACATCTAACAACTTAGGAACAACAGCTGAGAACTTAACAGCAGCTGAATCACGTATTCGTGACACAGATATGGCTCAAGAGATGACAAAACTTTCATCTAAAAACATTATCACACAAGCTTCTCAAGCTATGCTTGCTCAAGCTAACCAATCACAACAAAACGTACTTTCTTTATTAAGATAATTAATTAGAAGGTTATAATAATAACAAGGAGAGTTATCCATAATCGTGAATAACCCTCCTTTTATTATGTATTAATATAAAATTTTAGAATGAAATATAAGTAGAAGGATTAATAAGACCCCCTAAAGAATTGGTCAATAATAACCGATAAATGAATAGAAGTAAAAAATGACAGGGGGCCATAGGATGAATATTAATAGTACACAGGGAATGCCTAATGCAGGTGGAGGAAATGAGCAATATACTACTTCAAACCCAGTGACAATGACAGGAACAGGGATTAAACAGACAACAACAATGGCACGTGGAAATGGTACAGAAAAAGACTTTATTGAAGCTATAGAAAAAGCTAATCATGTAAAAAAAGGCACAACAGAATGTCAATTCTCAGTACATAAAGAAACAAAACAAGTGATGATTAAAATGGTTAACTCTGAAACAAAAGAAGTAATAAGAGAGATTCCGTCAGAAAAGATACTAGATATGTTTGCAAAAATGTGTGAGGTGAACGGATTATTCGTAGATGAAAAAAGATAAAAGGAGTGAGTTAAGTGGGAAATACAATTAGATTTACAGGTCTTGCATCAGGTATGGACACAGAAAGTGTTGTTAAAGCAATATTAACACCATACCAAAACAAGATAGATAAACTCAATAAAAATACGACATTGGCAGAATGGCGTAAACAAGCTTACAAAGAAATGAGTAATAAAATCCAGAACTTTAGAACTGGGGCATTAAATAAAGTTAGATATGAAAGTACACTTAATCAGAAAAAAGTAGAATTATCACAGACAGGCGCAATTAAAGTAGATAACCAAGCAAACTCATTAGAAGGTACACATAAAATCCAAGTCAATCAAGTGGCCGAAGTTGCTACTGTTAATACAAAGTCTATTAAACATAGAGATAATGGCGATCAACTTACCAAAACTAGTTTTATAGAACATATAGAAGGTATGCCAACAAATCCTGCAAAATTAGTAATTAATGGGGAAGAAATGGATATTACCGGAATGAAGATTGAAGATTTGGAAGGTTATATAAATGCCAAGTTTGCAGCAGACGGAAAAGATATTAGCTTCAAATTTGATACTGGTGTAAGTGCATTTATTATTAGTTCTAAAAGTACTGGAGAAAGCCAAGAAATTGACTTTACAGGTAGTGATGAAGCTGTATTAAAAGCTTTAGGAATCCAACAAGCTAAAGATGAACATGGTAATGAGATAGGTTATAAATATAAAGGTAAAAATGCAGAGATAGTATATAATGGTGGTGTAAGCATTAGTTCTGAAACTAATGATATAGAAGTAAATGGTCTTAAATTTACAGCAGTCACAGCAACTACTCAACCAGTTACAGTAAGTGTAACTAAAGATATTGATGGTATGGTGAAAGCTATAACCAATTTTGTAAATGAATATAATAACTTATTAACAGAGATTAATGATAAGTTAAATGCTGATTCTGCTAAAGGGTATGAACCTTTAACAGATGAAGAAAAAGAAGCTATGACAGATAAAGAAATCGAAAAATGGGAAGAAAAAATCAAGTCTGCAATATTTAGAAATGATAGTACATTAAAGGATATTGGAAGTGCCTTAAGAAGTATTATGAGTAAGGATTACTCTAAAGACGGTAACTTAGATCCAAAATGCAGTATGCTTGCTCAAATCGGAATATCATCTAGTGACTGGAAGGATAGAGGAAAACTTACAGTAGATGAGGAGAAATTAAAAGCGGC
>CALGWE010000068.1:0-2574 GCA_937935915.1 uncultured Clostridia bacterium | reverse complement strand
AAATAATTCTCTTTTAAGAACTTAAGTAACTTACTTCCCATTCCTTTTCCACCCATATATGGTGGATTAGTAATAACAATCTCATATTTTTGTGCCATAACATAAGCAATCTCAATTAACTCATTTAACTTCTCTTGAGTTTCTTCAATCCCTATTGTTTCAAATGACATTTGTGCATGTGTATCATAGCTTTCTATAAATCGCTTAAATAAATCTTTATCAAACATTCTTACATCAATAATAGACCCATATTCTCTAGCATCTTTCATTGTATCTAAAAGTTCTGTGAGTTCTTCTATTGCTTGTGTTTTTTCACTTTGGCTTAAATCATTTCCAAAGTATTGAAGGTGATTTCTGTTAATGCCATTACTCTCTTTAATCACATAAAGGTTACACTTCACACCACTACTTAAAATTCTACGATTATAAGCTCTTGCTTTCATCATAATTGCAAAATAAGCTAGCTGATAAGCTCTATTATCAATATCTAAACCATAGATATTATTTTCAATGATACTTCTAGCTGCATCTCTTTGACTATATCCATAGCTTTCGTAGATTTGCATGAGGACTTCAAAGGCATAAACTAAGATATGCCCACTTCCCATACATGGATCAATAACTTTAATATCTTCTGGTTTTAATTGGCTATATTCCTTACGAATAGCTTCTAGCTGTGTTTTTACTTCTTCCTCTTGCTCTGCTTCTTCTAAGTAATATTTCCATTCTTTTTTTAGCTCTTCATTTGGATGCCCTTCTACCCACATACGGCCTAGTGAGTTTTCTACCATATAACGTACAATCCAATCTGGTGTAAAGAGCTGAGTAGCTGCAGGGATTCTTTCTTTGGTAATTTTTACGTTCTTCTTAAGGAGAGCAAATGTTTCATCTTTTGGTTCTGTATTATAGTACTGATACATCCAACCAATGATTTCAACTTGTCCTTCTTCTTCTACATTAAAGTCCTTTTCTTCTATATCATGTGTTAAGTGATAAACGATACCATCTTTATCTGTATAGGATATATTTAATAGTAACTCTGTATAGTCGCTTATTTCTTCAAAGAGTTGTGGTAATACTTCACTTAAAGCATTACATTGTTTGATAAATAGCATTCGGAATAATTCATCTAACTTATTATCATTTTTTAAAGCAATGATGTTTTGTTTCTCTAAATCTGTATATTCTAAATCTGCTTCGAATGGTACTGTTACAATATCTGGTTCTGTCTTTCCTTCACTTTCAGATGAAAGGACACGAATTCTAGATGGTAAGTAATCATTAACTTCCATGAAGCGTACTGCTATTAAACGGTTAAACCATGTGTAAGCAACTTCTTCAATTACACTTTTATATGCTGTAGCATAATCTGAGTCCTCTTCTTTGTTTTTAATTTCTTGAACTAATTTCTCACGTTGTCTAATCTCAGTTTCTGAAATACTAAATGGTTCTTTCGCTCCTATATCAAAAAACTGAATTTCTTTAGTAGACTGAGCAAGAGGATTATTAATCCCCTTCTCAGTAATTCCCATAAGCCCTGCTTTGTAACTAATGTCAGCTATAAGTTTCTTTCTTGCCCAAATAGCAAAGTTTTTAATCGCCGTTTTATTCATTTATACTCTCCTCTAGAATTCAATATTAACAATTGTATCTTCTGCTAATTCTTTTAAGATTCTTTCTCTAAGTTCTCCTAGGTATTTATCTACATCTGCAGCAGTTTCTACTTGCCAAGATGCTGAACGATTGATACTACGAATGCTTACACTCTTTCTTGTTTTTACTTTAGGTGCTGGTATAACTGGTTCTGCTACTCTATCAGCCTCATTGCCACTTTCTGCTGCTATTACTTTGTTTCGTTCCTCTTCAGCTTTTCTAGCTGCTTCTCTAGCAAGCATCTCATCTCTTTTTGCCATGTCATTAAGAATACGCATTTTTAAAGCATCTGCTTCTACTCTTATATTTTGTAAGCTTGCTACATTGTTACAACTTTCTAGCTTTTGATAAAGTTCTTCGAAGCGTTCTCTATAGTTTGCACTAACTTCTCCCTTATATGATTTAGCCTCTAATTCTTCAAACACTCGTGCTTTAGCATCATCTACTACTTCTTTAATAGGAGCTTCCATACTTGTTAAAAGCGCATTATATAAATCTCTAAATTTCTCAATGTACTCTGGTAGTTTAGGAATATCTCTATATGGTGCATCTTTTTTCAAGATTGCTTTAATCTGATCGACTACATTTTCTACTTCTTGATCTGCAATAAAAGTCTTACTTTCTTCATAAATTTGCATTAAATCTAAAGCTGTTTCAAAGATTGCCTTTTGACCGCCTGTAAAGAAGTTGTGTACTGGTTCTAAGTCATCACCTAAGTCTAAATAATCCTCATAGTCTTCACTAACTTTCTTAAAGAACTCTGAAGCTGATTGAGTTTGTAAAATCTCTCTTAATAACTTTTTGCCATCTGCTACAACTTTTTTGCCTGGGAAGGCTTTGCTTTGATACATGATTTCATATTTTTCTAGGTCTTTAATCAGATTCTCAGCATACTTTTTAAAGTTACTCATAATGGCATCA
>CALGWE010000067.1:0-2102 GCA_937935915.1 uncultured Clostridia bacterium | reverse complement strand
GTTTTTCTAAATAACGCTTGCTACATTCTTCAATAATTTGATCAAGTATTTCTTGCTTGCTTTTAAAATGCTTATAAATTACAGAATCTGAACAGTTAATTGCTCTAGCTATGCTCCTTGTGGATACGGCATCAAATCCACTCTCAGAAAATAGCTTTAATGATTCATAAATAATCATTTCTTTTGTTGTCATGTATCCTTAATCCTCTTTTACTTTTCGTTTTTTTATTATTATACAAAGGACTATACCAATAATCAATTCAATAAGCCATAGCTTAACCATCCATAATTTTACTCCTGTGCACAGCGCTGAAATCTTTATAGCTGTATCATTTATATTGGGAAACGTAAATAATGTCCTTAGTAATATAATGTTCTCAGCTATATCAAAAATGCCCCGTAATATTGGGATGAGACAAACAAATACTTTACTCATATTAGACTTCCACCAAGAAAACAATCCTATAGAAACCATACATTGAAATACTAAGAAACATATAATAAATATAAAGTCAAATACATAATACCAACGATAAATCCTTATTCCTTCTGGTTTCATTTCAGATAAAACTTGAACTACCTTTAGAGGATCATATTGTTTCATATCAAATGTTCCATAACCATTATTATATGTTGCTACTACATTACTCCCAGCAACGCCCTGTTCTACGAAATAAAGTGAAACAAAAAATAGCATAACAATTATTACATTTAAATATTTTCGCCTTTTGCCCATGCCACACTCCCCCTTACATCTTTTCCTGCTAGACAGCCATAAGTACACGCACCACAGCTAATACATCTTTCAGGATGGTACACTTTACATGCCCCTCTATTTTCTTTGCCATGCTTTTGGATGTACTGAATAATGTTTAATACATCTACCCCAGCAGGACAGTTTTTAGAACACTTCCCACACCTTGCACAATTTTTAGCCTTTGAATAATCTGGCATACTACCTACAGCCACAAAGAAAGTGGTGTCTGTAATGACTTCATCTCTTTTCAGCTCATGACAGCTTAATGCGCCTCCTCCAACAAAAATCTCTTTCTTGCTAAAACTTTCTCTTGGAAATACTTGCTTGATAAGTGCCATAACATCTTTTCTCAGTTCAACCTTGACTGCATAGGCCTTTGCACTTCTCATATCTGCCACAGTAATCCATTTTGTATAGGCGCTAGCTCTATTATTTACTGCTTCAGCTATAGCTAATACCGTTTGGATATTCATTACTAAAATCCCCATGTCTGCTGCTCTTTTGCCTTGTGGCACCTGTATGCCAAGTACTGTCTTAATCAAATAGTTTTCATACCCCATAGGAAAGCGGTCTCTAATTTTTATCTGCTTATATTTAAATACTCCTTCTCTTAATGGTTCTTTGGTAGCCAGTATAATTTCCTGAAACCCAAATGCCTTCTGAAGAATTTCTGTCCCTTGTTGCACCTTAACTAACTGATTTCTATAAAGCCATGCATCATGTATAAGTCCTGGATCACATTCTACCCCATTAATTAATAAAACCCCTTTTTGACTTTTATAAGCTTTTAGTTTATCAGCTACTAAAAAGCCATTACCACTTCTTCCAGTAAGCCTAAGTGACTCACATAATTGAATCAGGCTTTCCCTTGTAAAACTTTGATTCATCCCTAAATTTGATAACTCGCTATAAGTTGTTAAATCTTTTGATCCTATCAAATTAAGATCCACAACCTTTCTAATGACTGCTTTTGTTTCATGATTCTTTTTAGCAAACAATTTATCCTTATAATACTTCTTAGCTGCTTTTTGAGCACTTATCATATTTTTATTTGCTTTCACACTGCATTTGGTAACTATACTTTGTTCCATCTTACTCATCCTTTCTCAATAAACTTCAATTTTTATTTCAAATAAAAGTGAGCAATTGCTTACCTTTAGTTTAGTAAGCAATTGCTTACTTGTCAAGAGTTTTCAGAATATAAAAAAGGCAACCCATGAGTTTGGATTGCCTCTCTTATTATTTCTTTTGATATGCTGCCACTGCTTTGTGGTATTCTTCTGGATCTTCGATTTCTTCTACGATTACATCGCCATCTTCAGCGTTGAAATAGCGGTAAATATAA
>CALGWE010000066.1:0-1699 GCA_937935915.1 uncultured Clostridia bacterium | reverse complement strand
TATAACCTCCCATATATCAATGCCCATCCTTTCACACATCATTGTCATTTCATTTATAAGTGCAATATTAACACACCTAAACGTATTTTCTAAAACCTTGGTCATTTCAGCCACTTTAGTTGTTTTGACACCTACTACTTGTGGTAAAAATGATTCATATAATACACGCCCAATCTGTAAGCATTTTTCCGTACTACCACCTATAACCTTAGGCGTATTTTCTACTGAATATACTTTATTTCCAGGATCTACACGTTCAGGTGAATAACATACATAAAAATCTTTTCCAACAATCCATCCCTTTTCTTTTGCTACATAATCTTCAATAAGTTCCTTCGTTGTTCCTGGATAAGTTGTACTCTCTAAAGAAATTAAAGTTTCCTTTTTCAAATAAGGAGTAATACTTTCCATAGCTTTAATAATATATGATAAATCTGGCTCCTTTGCTTCGTTAAGCGGCGTAGGTACACATATAATAACAGCTTCTACATCACTAATTAAACCAAAGTCTGTAGAAGCATTAAATAGTCTATTATTCAAACTATCTTGTAATTTTTCATCCGGTACATCTTTAATATTTGAATGACCTTTATTGAGCTTATCAACCCACTGCTGATTGCAATCTATGCCTTGTACATAATGCCCAGCCTTTACAAGTGCCATACTTAAAGGCAAGCCTACATAGCCTAACCCTATAACAGCTACTTTTATCTGCTTATTTTTTATTTTTTCTATCAATTTCATCTCCAAACCCCTCTCTATGATGCATATTAAATCTTCTTATTTATTTAATGACACTATCTAAATCTTACTCCTATTATAAAATATGCTATTTTTATATATCAGGTGACAGTATCAACCATTTTTATCCTTATCAGTTATTCTTTATAACCTATTAAAGCAAAAAAATAAGAGGATGTCGCAAAATTATTATTAACCTTACAACATTCTCTTAATATTTATATACAAGTATATTACTACTATAAGTACATCCAATCTATATACTTACTATCAAGATCATTACATTCGCTTTTTTCTTTCTCTCCTAGGGTGCCAAAATACCAGCTGAGGTAGTAGTGGGTTAGGGGGTACCTGTGGAGTAATTCTTGAGAGGCTTAGTGAATAGAATTAAAGTGCTCTTAGGGAGACTGTTTGAACGAACGCACCACTACCTCAGCGGACCTATTTTACGACACCCTCTTATTTCTCATTCATCTTCTCTAACCTTTCCTTGGCTAATACATACCCATTCTTTAAAACCTTTTCATCATTAGGTGCAGCTTGAACTGCCTTTTCATTATAATAAATAGCTTGCTCTAAATCTCCTAGTTTATAGTAGCACACACTTAATCCTACATAGGGCATATAATTCCAATACATAGGCATAATGGCACCTATAGACTCCTTCGGAATCTTAGTATGTGGTGCTATTTTATACCACTCAATTGCCTTCTCATACTCTTTTCTTATCCTATAATAATCCCCAATCTTACAACAGATCTCCGCTCTTGGCCCCCCTAGTTCTAAATATTTGAGTAAAGCCTTTAAGCTATTTTCTTCATCCTTTTTAATTTCATAACAAGTAGATAACTCTATACATGCATATAAATAATTAGACCTAAGTCCTTGACCATTTTCTAAAAATAAACTATAATACTTAATCGCTTCATCTATCTTCGAACTGGCATAAAGCTCCCTT
>CALGWE010000065.1:0-13926 GCA_937935915.1 uncultured Clostridia bacterium | reverse complement strand
TGCTCCTAATACCAAACTAAAAAAGCCAGGCAGCACGTTCATGCCACCTGACTCAATTATTTTTTATTCTTGTACCTTCACTATTTTTAAATTCATAATGCCATTATCAGCAATTTCTTCTTCGTATTGTTCTTCCCACTTAAGTTGCATTTGTCTTAACGCAGCTGGTGAAACGTTCTGATCTACATCTCCGGCATAATTAAGTGCATCACGACGGGCTAAACGCATAACTAATTCTTCCCAGAATACTGAAGTATCGTATTCATCAATATACTCGTTAAATTCATCTTCTTCATACTCATGAGTTGGCATGTATTCTTCGAATTCCTCATCATATTCAACAAGTTCTTCAAGCCCAAATTCTTCTTTCGCCATAGCAAACATTTTTTGTTCCATATCTGAGTATCTCTCGATACGCTCCTCTTTACTTCTTGGCCCATTTATAAGTAAATTTCCTGCATATACTAAATCCATAAGCACTTTGAATTCTTCTTTTGTGCACTCTAGTTTCATTGTTAATCCTCCATCTTACTTTGTCTTCTTTAGTCTACACTTTAGCATTATTCTTGTCTAGCTAATCTTTTCCATTTGTAAACGCTCATTAAGTTCTTCTTCCATTAGTGGCTTACTAAACACATAACCTTGTATCAAGTCACAATCTTTTTGCTTTAAAATTTCAAGTTGCTGCTCACTTTCTACGCCTTCTGCAACTACATCAATCTCTAATATATGTGCCATATTAATGATACTATCCACAATCTCAGAAAGCTCTTTACTAACAGTAATTTCATCAATAAAGCTTTTATCAATCTTAAGCACATCTAATGGAATATTACGTAAATAATTCAAAGATGAATACCCTGTTCCAAAATCATCTAAAGCTATTTTCATCCCCATCTCTCTAGCTTCATGGAATATCACTTTATTCTCTTCTAGATTTTGCATAAGTACCGTTTCAGTTACTTCTAGTTTAATACATTTAGGTGGTATACCGGCTTCATCTATACAGCTTTTAAGCTTCTCTATGAAATTCTTTTCTCTTAGCTGAACAGCAGATATATTAATATTCACACTAAAGTAATCATAGCCTTGATTATAATAATTACTTAACGCTTTAAGCGCTTCTTTTATTACCCAATCTCCAACTTCTACAATGATTCCCGTCTCCTCTGCTATAGGAATAAATTCTCCTGGAGAAATAAAACCTATTTTCTCCGACTTCAGGCGCACCAACGCTTCAGCACCTACAGTTTTACCTGTGGCTGTTTCAACCACCGGTTGATATTGCAAGTATAACCCATTCTTACCACTAATAGCATCTCTTATAGCACTCTCTACGGCCATCTTACGTGCCAAAGCCTTCGACATATCTTCAGAATAAAAGTTATAACTATTTTTTCCTTGTTCCTTTGACTTATACATGGCAGTATCTGCATTTTGAAGCAGTACTTCACAGTTGTCTCCATCTAATGGATATAACGCAATACCAATGCTACACGTCATATGAATCTCATTTTCTCCTATGATGATCTCATCTTCAAAAATGGCCATAATCTTATGTACTAATACTTCTACTTCTTCTAAGTTCTTCATATTCGCACACACAACAAACTCATCGCCACCAAATCGGCTCATAATGCTGCCATCCATTGCAATTTCACTTAGTTTTCTTACCACATACTTTAATACTTCATCCCCTACATCATGGCCAAAGATATCATTCACCCTTTGGAAGTCATCTAAATCCACAAATAACATAGCAGCCTTCTCACCTTCTTTTTTGAGTCCTATATATCTTCTCATATGCGTCGTAAATGTTTGTTTGTTGAGACACCCTGTTAAAACATCATAATAAGCCAACTTTCTTACTTGTTCTTCACTTGCCTTGTAATTTGTAATATCTGTTATAATACCTCTTATTTTGATCATTTCACCTGCCTCATCGTAAACTACTTTTCCTTTACAAAGCCCCCATGCCATAGCACCATCAGCGGATCGAACATTTAATTCTCTATTAAAGACATTTTTCTTGCCTGCTTCACAGGCCTTAATCTCTTCATCTATACCCATTAATGCCTTTCGTTTAACAACATCCTTATATGGTATATTTCCTTCCAAATTATCTTCTATACTTATAATGTTACTCCACTTTCCAGTTATAAATACCATATCTGTTCTTAAATCATATTCCCAAATGGTTTCTTCTATATCTGCTAGAGTCTGTCTATAGCGTTCTTCACTAACACTTAGAGCTCTCCTACTTTCACCTAATTTTTTTATCATTTGATTGTAATGTTTTGCTAAACTTCCAAACTCATCATCAGCATCATATTTACAATACTCATCTAGCTTACCTCTAGATACTTCTCCCATAACATTTACTATTTCATCAATAGGCCCTGTAATTTTCCTGGAGATATGTATAGACGCAATACCTAATATAAACACCAAAAAGGCAAGGGTTATTGCAATACTTATAAGCTCTGTTACAGCTTGCTGCCTAACTACTCTAGCTGTTTGTGACGCCACAATAATCCAGTCAATACTTGGTATACGATAAAATGACATATAACTTAAGGCACCATCATCCATACCTTTTACTAACCATCTTTCCAGCTTTGAAGTAGGACCTTCTCCTTTTATTACCTGGATAATCCCTTCATCCTCTACCTTACAACCTATCTTAGATTTATTGGGATGTATGATAATAATACCCTTACTATCTACTATATACGCACATCCTCCTTCATTACTTTTAATTTCTTCTACAAACTCACCAAAAGTACTATTCTTTATGGTTTTACATACAGCACCTACTATCTCTCCTCCACTATTCCTCACAGGGGCAGTTATATCACTAACACCCTCTTTATGATCTGTTATGATATTTTTAAATACAGTCTTTCCTTGTAAAACTCTTCGAAAGCCTTCATTTCTTGCAACATTACCTCTAACATATACTTGTTTACTACTTGCAACGATATCACCATTACAATTAATAATATAAATACCACAACATTCTTCCTCATTTTTTTCTACTCGATTTAATAAAGCTTCTACTTCACTTAACACTTTGTTAAAACCAACAACATCTCCCATTTCCCATTTTTCTAGCACTTTCACAATCATCTTATCTAAACCCAATACTTCAACTTCATTCTCTTTAGCCTCTACTAGTTTTTCTAATGCTTTCCCTTCGATTGCTGCCACCTGATTAATATTCATTTTTGCTTTTGCAATCAACGCCTTAGAAGAATATGCATAAATCATAAGTGCCATAATAATTAAAGGTATACATATCAGAGTAAGCATCGTTAATGCTAATCTTTTCTTAATCCGCACAAATAATTCCTCCCCAACTTATATAATTATTTTCTCTCTTTAGCAATGCCCCCCGACTTTTGCCACTCATCTAAATCCTATAAATACATTATACTTTTCTAAATTATCAAATTATTTTATCAATTAAATTATATATCACTTACACTACTTTTAACAATTAATTTCTTAACAAAAAAAGATTACCACCAGCTACTGCTGGTGATAATCTCCTTTTACATCTCTCTTCTACCTTCGAGCGCTCTAGATAAAGTAATCTCATCCACATATTCAAGATCCCCACCAACTGGTACACCATGGGCAATACGTGTTGTTTTAATTCCTAATGGTTTAAGTAGTTTACTAATATACATTGCTGTAGCCTCTCCCTCAATATTAGGGTTCGTAGCAATAATTACTTCTTCTACTTCTTCTTTACCAATACGCTCTAAAAGTTCTTTAATTTTAATATCACTAGGACCTACACCCATCATTGGTGAAATCGCACCATGTAAGATATGATAAAGTCCTTTATATTCCTTAGTTTTTTCATAAGCCGCCATATCCCTAGAGTCTTCAACAACCATAATCTGATGATTTGCTCTTTGAGGATCCTTACATATAGGGCATAGTTTATCATCGGTAATTGTGCAGCATCTCTCACAGTAGCTAATATTTTTCTTAGCTTCTACAAGAGTGTTGGCAAGTTTCTCAACTTTTTCTTGTGGTAAACTAATAATATGGAAAGCAAGTCTTTGGGCTGATTTAGCACCAATCCCTGGAAGTCTTGAGAGCTCTTCAATAAGAGCTACCATCTTATCTCCATAATAGCCACTCACTAGAATAATCCTCCTGTTGGAAGACCTCCTGTAAGTCTACCCATCTCTTTTTGAGCAAGTTCATCTGCTTGACGAACAGCTTCATTTACAGCAACTAAAACTAAATCTTCTAATGTTTCAACATCATCTGGATCTACTACTTCTGGTTTAATTGTGATAGATTTGATTTCTTTTTTACCTGTGATTACAACTTCTACCATACCACCGCCAGCTGTAGCTGTAAGTTCTTTAGTTTCTAAAGCAGCTTGTGCTTCTTCCATTTGTTTTTGCATTTTTTGTGCTTGTTTCATAAGTTGTTGCATATTAGGCATGCCACCAAAATTTCTCATTATTCATCCTCCTAGATTTTTATATCAGTATTATCTATTATACCTATTCTTATTAATAATACAACATTTTAACCACGAACTTCGATATTAAAATTGATTTTTGACTCAATATTTCTTAAAACTTGAGAGATATCTTTAACTTCCGTTGTTGGACTTGGGCTTGAACCATAAGTCTCTATACACTTATTCGCATATTCCTCTGCTGGTATTAGACGTATTTTAACTTCTTTACCTGCAAAGTTACAAATTGCTTTTTCCATTTTTTCAAAGCTTTTCTTAACACCAAATTCCATAGGTTGTTTATAGACAATATATAAAATATCATCTTCAATATAACCTGCTTCTGTTGTAGCATATACAGTTTTAAGCGTTGTTTGCTCATCCAGAGAATGTAATACCTCTTGCCATCTTGCCACAAGCTCCTTAATATCCTCTGGTACAGCTTTAGGAAGCCTTGTAGGCACTACCTCTTTTTGTGGCGCTTGTTGCACAACTTGAACTGGCGCTGCTTGCAATCCCTGTGCCATAAGCTTCTCGAGCTTTTGTTCTAGCATTTGCATCTTGGTCATCATACTTTCTGCCGAATCATCCATTTGTACCTCACAGAGCTTAAGTACTGCAACCTCTAATAATACCCTTGGTGAAATAGCCGTTCTAAGTTCATACTCTAAAGTTCCAAACTGCTTGATATAACGCATAATCTCATTGGTGCTAACTTGCTGAGCTTGCTCTTTTAATGCTGCAATATACTCATTACTATAATCTAATACTTCTGCTGAATTATTAGTTGTTTTTGCCACAAGTAAATTTCGACTATGCTCCAAAAGGTCACTTGCAAACTGTCTAATACTACGTCCTTGACTATTTACTTCATCACAAAGCGCCAATACCTTAGCCGCATCCTGTGCTTTAATGGCATTAATCATATCAAACAATATACTACTATCTACTGCACCTACTAAATAAAGCACCTTCTCCATAGTAATTGTTTCATCAAAGTAAAACGAAATACATTGTTCTAATATGCTAAGTGCATCACGCATACCACCATCTGCAATTCTAGCAATATACGCTAATGCTTTCTCTTCAATATCTATATTTTCTTTATCCATATAAGTTCTTAAGCAATTTTCTATCTCTCTTGCTGAAATACGTTTAAAATCAAAACGTTGACAACGTGATAAGATAGTAACCGGTATTTTTTGAGGATCCGTTGTTGCTAAAATAAATATAACATGTGCTGGTGGTTCTTCTAAAGTTTTTAAAAGGGCATTGAACGCACCAATAGATAACATATGCACCTCATCTATAATATAAACCTTATACTTACCTACAGCAGGCGTATATTTAACTTCTTCATTAATTTCACGGATATTATCTACACCATTATGAGAAGCAGCATCCATCTCAATAATATTAATACCGGTGCCATCTTGTACTCTCTTACAAGTCTCACATTCACCACAAGCTGACCCATTAACTGGTGACTCACAGTTTACTGCTCTTGCAAAAATCTTAGCAATAGATGTTTTACCAGTACCTCTGCTTCCTGTAAATAAGTAAGCATGAGCCACACGATTTGAGCTTATTTGATTCTTTAATGTTCTTACGATATGTTCTTGTCCAACAACATCATCAAAAGTATGTGGTCGATACTTTCTATATAACGCTAAGTAACTCATGTTTTCCCCTTCCTAGAAAGCTTTTTCGCCTTCTTCTTTAAATATTGACTATCTTTTAGTATACCATACTTTTATATATTCTAATACCCCAGCCCCTATATATTCTAATGTCATTCATATTCCTTTTTAATTTTAGACTAATTTTTTATTTTTACATTTTGTTACTTTCTTCTCATATTTTGTCGATAAATAATACGATGGATAATTTATATTATTAGGGGGATTATTATGACTTCGAATTCAATACTCACCCATAGTACAGAAGAATCTAACACTTTAGTACTTAAAGCTCTTAAAGTAGGTACCTATTTACTTATAATAAATATCATTTATTTATTTATACATCGTAAAGGGTTTAATTTTAAGCCAAAAGATTATTTAATCTTTTTATCTTTAATTTTTTGTTTTATTCCAAGACTTTACTATAAATATGCAAAGGATACTTCAAAATTTGCCATAGTTACTATTATATGTGCTGAATGTATTAGCATGCTTATTTATATGAGTTCTTGGTTATATGCTTCAATTATTTTATTACTATCTCTAGGTATTGCAGCTTTATACTTAGACATCAAGTTAATTAAGCATATTTTAAAAATTAAAATACCTACTTTAATAGTAGCAAGTTTAGTACCATTAACTTTTGCTGAAAAACGCGTTATTGCTTATGGTACTTCAACTATAATTTCTTCGATTATTTTTTATTCATTACAAATCTTATGTATGGGCTTATTCTTTATGGCCTTTTCAACTAAAGCAAACAAAATCTTCATGAGTTCAGTTAATCAAACTGAACAAATTCAAAACATCTTAGAACATACATTAGATAATGCTTCAAAAACGAATACAACAATCTAAGAACTTTATACGAACATTAATGAAAGCACTAACGCTGTTACTGAAATCAATAAAACAAGTTCTAATATCGCACTTAATGCACAAAGCATGATTCAAACTGCTTATGATAGTTCTAAAGCAGTTTCACAAATTTCTAAGGATATCGAAAAAACTTATAACGCTTCTTCAGAAATTAGTGAACTCACAAAAGAACTTCGTACTATGACTTCAATTAGTAAAGATAATATCACAAGCTTAACACATAATATTAATGATATTAATGCTGTGAGTAAAAGCTCTAGGGCACATTTCATTTCTTTATCTGAAAGTACTACAGAAATCTCTAATGCCCTTAAAATTATTAATGATGTTTCAGAGCAAACAAACCTTCTTTCTTTAAACGCTTCTATAGAAGCTGCTAAAGCAGGAGAAGCTGGAAGAGGCTTTGTTGTTGTAGCTTCTGAAATCAAAAAATTAGCTGAACAATCAACAAGGTCTACTGAATACATCAAAGAGATTATAACTAAAGTCAATCATGACACAAATGATTCCTTATCTTCAATTACACAAATTGAAGATAGCTTACAAAAAAATCTCCAAATCCTTGAAACCTCTCAAAATGACTTTGATCAAATGGTTTCACATCAAAACTTAGTGATTGATAGAATTTTAGAATCACAAAATCTTATTACACATTTAGCCCATGAAGTGCAAATTGTAGAAGCTGCTATTTCTGATACACTTACTCAAAATACAGAAACTTCTAATAGCATTTCTAATATTACAATGATTATTCAAAACCTTAATACTTCGTTCCAAGAAATTGCCTCAAAAGCTAAATTAGTAAAAGATTATTCTAATGAACTTATTCATTCACAAAACTTAATTACTGAAAGGACTTTCAATGAAAAAGCAACACATTAAGCATCTAGGCATTCTTGCATTACTTATAGTGATTGCAATTGCTGGATACTTTACTTTTAACACAAATACTTCTGTATCTAACATGACACATTTAGATACTTCTTTAAAAACAAATGACTATGTATTGTCAGAAGATAACTTTGAAGCACAAATGCTAGAAATTGTAGAGCCTTATATTGCCTCTGTTACAACTTCTGGTTATTTCAAATCTAATGATGATACAGATCTTTATTATGAATACTATACAACACCTTCTGCAAAAGGTAATATCGTTGTTTCTCATGGTTTTACAGAATCATTAGAGAAATATACAGAACTAGCTTATTACTTCTTAAAAGAAGGCTTTAATGTATATCTTATAGACCATCGCGGACATGGTTTATCAGAGCGTACAACAAGTGATTTATCTCTAGTAGATGTTAAAAGTTTTGATAATTACATTAATGACTTATATACCTTTATCAATGAATTTATCACTTCAAAGCAAGAAGATTTACCACTCTTCTTATTTGCACATTCAATGGGTGGTGGTATAGGAACTGGTTTATTAGAAACATACCCTGATTTATTTGACGCTGCAGTACTTTCTTCACCTATGTTAGGCATTAACCTAGGATCTGTTCCAAAATTTGCTGCAAATATTATTTCTAACACTGCTACACTTTTAGGTCAAGGTAGTCAATATGTTATTTCACATGCTCCATTTAATCTTGAAGATGAAACTTTTGATGCTAGTTCATCAAGTTCACTTGCACGTTTTAACTACTACCTTAATAAAAAAATAAATAACGAACACCTTCAAACAAGTGGTGCTTCATATTCTTGGCTTAAAGAATCACTTAGTGCTACACGCAATATGATTAAACCAGAAAACTTAAAGCGTATTACAACACCTATTTTACTTTTCCAATCTGAAAATGATAGTCTTGTATTACCTGAGCCTCAATATGCATTAGTTAATAATGTACCAAGTGCAGAGCTTATTTTCGTACCAGGTGCTAAACATGAATTATTTAGTACACCAAATGAGTTATTTATCCCTTACCTCAATACAGTACTTGATTTTTACAAATCTCATATTGAGTAAACAAAAAGAGTTGTGACCCAACCAAATCTGGGCACAACTCTTTTTATTTTATATTTCATTTATAAACAAGCTACATTTTTAAGCTAATTTCCATAATATATATACTAGAACATCTTTGTGAGGTTTATATTATGTTAGAGTCACTTTTACTAGTTCTTTCATTATGTATCGATGCCCTTGTTGCTAGTTTTGCTTATGGTACTAATAAAATCAAAATCCCTTTTATATCTGGTGCAATTATGTCTATTATCTCCACAGTTTTCTTAGCAATAGCCCTTGGGCTTGGTTCTTGGTTTAAGAACTTCCTTCCTTTAGACATAACCAGTTTTCTTTCTTTTGGCGTTCTACTTATATTAGGCATAAGTAGACTTTTTGAAGGTATATTAAAAAACTTCTTAAATAAAAAAGCTTTAGATCCAAGTCATATTGAATTTAATCTTTTTGATTTTAAACTCATTCTTAATGTCTATGCAGATGCTACCAAAGCTGACTTAGATCATTCTAAGATTTTAAGCACCAAAGAAGCCATCTATCTAGGCATCGCTCTCTCCTTAGATAGTTTAATAGTAGGTTTAGGTTTCGGTCTTAACAATGTTAATTTATTACAAACCCTCTCATTATCCATTATTTTACATGGTCTTGCAATCTTTTTAGGTGTATTGTTAGGCAAGAAATGCGTGGAAACTCTAAATATAGATATTTCTTGGCTTAGTGGTTTTATATTAATCTTATTAGCCATATTAAATCTATTATAGCTTTTGTACAAAAGAGAGAAATAAACCTCTCTCTTTTGTAACCTTTATACTCTAACTTTTAATATAATTAAAAAATATGCAGCTTTTGTATTAAATATTTTAAATTATCTAAAAAAGATATTGAATCTAATTGTAAACTATGCTATATTTTTTATAGAAGGTGCTTATATGGATTTAGTTAATAGATTTATTCCTAATAATGTACCATGCAAATATACGTTAGAAAGCATTAATGAAAGTTCATTTCCTAAATGTATAGCTCACACCGATAAGTTCAGCATTATTCTTCTAGAAAAGGGGTCTGGTAAATGTACTATTAATGATTCCAATCTTACGCTTATTGCACCAATGGTATTATGTATCAACGAAACAGAAAAACTCACTATTACTAGTGGTAAAAATCTCCAAGGGCAGATTCTATCCTTTCACCCTAGTATAATCAATACTTCTTTTGACTTTAAAACTGTAAGACAGTTTGACCATACTTTTTCAGCCAGTGATATTGAAGCTGCGCTTAAGCTTTCTATATTTTTCAAACGAAGTGCCAATTATGTGGGACAAGTTAAATCTTCTGAACCTGCTCTTAAACAACTTCAGAAATACATGTCTCTTCTTAGTAATAGTAATATAATAAATTATGGTACGCATAATACAATTTATGCCATGATTACATACATAGAAACGCTTGTAAAAACAAATGCGCTTTTATCTGAATCATTTGTTGCTGAGGCTTCATTAGAAATACACGACTTACTTTTATATTTACACGATAATTTTAAAGAAAAAATCACAATTCCACAGCTTAGTAAAATATTTCATATTAATCGCACCACATTAAGTGATCGTTTTTACAATGCAACAGGGGAAACTATTATTACTTATCTTAATAAACAACGCATAAACATGTCCACTATTATGCTAAGAGATACTACCTATTCAATTTCAGATATTGCTACTGATGTTGGATTTAATGATACAGCTTATTTTGCCAAACTGTTTAAGAAATATATTCATCACACACCATCTGAGTATAGACAACGTTATCAGTCTTTAACACACAATTAATGAACCTACACACAAAAAGGAGTAGCCTTAAATTTAACTTAAAGCTACTCCTTTTTGCATGTTTTTAAGCAAATAAAAAACGAGCTTACGCTCGCTACTGTTCTTATTAATTAATCCGTGCACTTCGCTTCGACAATAAATTACACGCGTTACTCTAGCAGTAAACTCAAACTAGGCACCCTCACGGCACATAGACGGGCTTGCTTAGTGCTGCTTCCTTCCGGACCTGACACGGTTCACAAGTGCCTATTGCGTAAGACCCAATTCTCATCGCCACTTACTAAAGGCAGACCATACAATTTAATGCCTCAGACGAAGCATCACCCTTGCTATAGCGGATTGCAAGTGCAGGGCACCGCTGCCTCCCCGGCTAGCACGGAAATTGTTTGACTGATTTATGTCACAAAAACATTTTAACAGTTTTCATGTTATATGTCAATTACTGTTTTTAATTACTATTTTTTTAAAGAAGAGCTTCTTTAAGTGCTTCGTATTGTTTATCAGCTACAACTCTCATAATTTCAACTGTTGTTCTTACAACACGTTCTGCATCAAAGTGTTCTTCATCAGCTGGGAAGAACATAGAAGCTACAACGCCGCTATCTGCTGTTAAAACATATTTTACTGTTGGTAATTCTAAGTTGAATTTATTAATAAGTTCTAAAATAGCTGGTTTCTTGTCTTCTGGTACTTCTGGCGCAACTAAAACTTGTGTTCCAACATATGGTGTATCATCTACATTAATTACAACTGGTTTATTATCACCTTTCATAGGATATATCGTTCTAAATAAGATTACTTTTTCTTGTTCTTCTTCTTTAAACATTTTGATTACATCTTTTTCGATCATATAATCTCTAATCATTCTTGCTTTTTTGTGTCTTGGATAAGTTGCCATAACCTTTTGCCTCCCATATCATTCCTTAGTTTTTTTATTTCTCATATTTCTAAAATATTTTTTTAGCAAGTCGCTTGACTCTTCTTGAGCTACTCCTTGGATAACTTCACATCGATGATTTAAGGCTTCCATTTGTAGTACGTTAATTACAGAACCACCAAAGCCTGCTTTTGGACTTGTTGCCCCAAATACAACTCTTGGGATTCTAGCTTGTACAATTGCACCTGCACACATAGGACATGGTTCTAATGTGATGTAAATTGTACATTCTTCTAAACGCCAATCCCCTATACTTTCACAAGCCTCATTAATTGCAATTACTTCAGCATGAGCTAATGAGTTCTTATCTGTATTTCTTCTATTACAGCCTCTTCCAATGATTTTACCATTATGAACAATAACTGCTCCTATTGGTGTTTCATCTAACTCATATGCTTTTTTGGCTTCTATAAGCGCTTCATTCATAAATAGAATATCCTCTTCCATGATGTCTCCTTTTAATAGTCCTTGGTAATAGTCTTATTGTGTTTCATATCTAAATTATATAATTTTTTATAGCATCTTTCCATAGTAAATGTGCAAGAAGTATATTTTTTTGTATTGTGCATATCCTATCTTTATTCTATTCTGCAATGGTGGTGACTTTATGAACATAACAAACAATCTTGAAGATAATGTCCAAAAAATTCGTGCTGCCCTAAAACTAGGTGAAAGCTTCGATATACTTGAACGTATTATCACAGTACATGATACAACCTTTTATCTCTATTACTTAGATGGATTTATGAAAGATACTAATCTTGAATATGTCCGCAGAGATATGGTCAATATTAGCGAAGATATCTTTAAAACTATAAAAACAGCTAAAGAATTAAGTGAAAAAGCCATTAGCAGCGTTGAAGTAGCTACCGAAAAAAATTTGGACAAGATTATTATGGCATTGCTCTCTGGGCAAACTATATTACTAGGTCCTAACTTCGATGAAGCACTTATTATAGATGTAAGAACCTATGAGACTCGTGGTACTGAGGAACCTGAAAAAGAAAAAGTTCTTCGTGGTGCACATGATGGTTTTGTAGAAACCTTGGTCATTAATACCTCTCTTATTCGTAGACGCATCCGTGATCCACATCTAGTTTTTGAAATGAACTCTGTGGGTGATATTTCTCGTACTGATGTAGTAATTGCCTACATGCGCAATAAAGTAGATAAGAAAACTTTAGAAAAGGTTAAAAATGCTGTAAAAGATTTAAAAGTAGATGCCCTTACAATGGGAGATCAAAGTTTAGTAGAAGCTATTCATTCTTATTCTACTTGCAATCCATTTCCAAAGGCACGTTATACAGGTAGACCTGATGTCGCTGCTGCTCACATTATGGAAGGCAAGGTAGTCATATTAGTTGATAATACACCTACAGCACTTATTTTACCTACTAATATTTTTGACTTCATGCAATCTGTAGACGACTATTATATGCCTGTTATTACAGGAAATTATTTAAGACTTATTCGTTATATTGTTTTCTTTACCAACTTACTTATATCACCTCTATTCATTTTATTTACTGATAATCCGCAGTGGATTCGAGGTAGTGCTTTAGACTTCCTACTTCCCGATGTCGCCTATGCCATACCGATATTTTTGCAGTTTATCATATTAGAGATTGCACTGGATGGCTTAAACCTAGCCTCACTGAATACGCCAGATGCTCTAGGTACTTCTCTCTCAATCATTGGAGGGCTTATCCTCGGAGACTTTGCTGTACAAACTGGCTGGTTTATTCCTCATACAATTTTATACGAAGCCGTTATTGCTATCTCTAGCTTCGATCAACCTAGTATAGAGCTTACCTACGCATTCAAGTTCTCTAGATTACTCTTAGTCCTTCTTACTGGACTATTCGGCTTCTGGGGCTTCATCGCCGGTGTTATCATTATCGTCGTAGTCATTACCCTCACTAAAACCTTCACCGGAGAACCTTACCTCTACCCACTTATTCCCTTTAATGCCAATGCCTTATGGCATCTCCTCTTCCGTACTCGCCTAAGCGAAAAACAAAAGGTAGATAGTAAATAAATTTACGCAAATCAAAAAGAGGGAGTCGCAAAATCACTACTAATCTTGCGACTCCCTCTTAGCATTTACATACAAGTATATTAATACTATAAATACATCAAGCTCTATACTTACT
>CALGWE010000064.1:0-1124 GCA_937935915.1 uncultured Clostridia bacterium | reverse complement strand
AGGACATTCATCTAACATTTTCTGTTTCATTTCAATATCATTACATTCAGTAGCATTGCCAGTTATTCTTATCCACTCCCTTGTTCCTTCTTTTTTAGCCAATATTTGAACATGCCCATTTTCTCTTAACTGCTTATGTGCTTTATTTCCATCACTTGTAGAAACAAATAACTTTCCGTTATATTCCATTACAGCACCAAATGGTCTACCTGCGGGAAAGTCTCCATTGATTGTTAATACATAAAAATATCCACATTCCTTTAAAAAATCATATACTTTACTCATAAATCTACCTCCATAACTTCTAATTTACCAATCCATCTCACTGCTCTTACCAATTTGCAAGTTACACCCCTTACAAAGCACTGCTACATTATCCAAATAGGTCAACTAGAAATGATCAAATTAATCATCCCAAGCATTTAACTTCTAAAAGCTTTAGGATATCTTCATAATGTTCTTGACATATAATTCGATAATGTATCCAGCCACCATCACCACAAGGATATTTATTGTCAATATGTTCTTGAGTATATTTTCTCAAACTATCATAAATTGCTTCGTATTGCATATTTGTCAATCTTATCATAACTGTAAACGCACCAGCTTCAGCAAAGATATTACATATGAGTTTTTTCTTTTGGTAATGTCCAATACCCCAACCATATTTATTACCATAGGGAAAAACTACTTTCTGCTTTGTACTAAAATGAGTCGTCAACCAATCATTTATCATTGAAAAACGTTCTGCATTTTCTGCACAATACTCTGTCATTTCTACACCTGTTGGTGCAACTTGTTTATTCAGCATTCTTTCGTACATAACTCCCCCCCTATCTGCAAATTTACATACACTACTTCCCCACTACAAAATAACTTCCATATTGTATTCCTTCATGACCTACTAATTTTTCATTAGACATTATAAATCCCAATTCCTCTAATGCCTTTCTTCTTTCAGTTGCATCTGGGACAGCCTTTGTAGCCACTTTATCGCAATCAAACAATTCATAAGCAGGCTCTAAAATCAATGAAATAATACTTTTTATTTCCTGTTTATTCTCATAATCACTTCGCAAATCAAGTCTTAACAATCCACAATTCGTAAAAAAGTCATTACCATC
>CALGWE010000063.1:0-1833 GCA_937935915.1 uncultured Clostridia bacterium | reverse complement strand
GGCTGTCACCTCTGCCATATAAGTACCATCAATCCAAACCTCTCCCCAAGTACCATTAATCACTTGGTGTGCTGAAAATTTATCCATTCATTCCTCCTTTAATTTTGGGTATTAAAAAAGGTCAACTTATACGCTGACCTAAATTGCAATATCTAATGTAATATCTTCAATAGCATCAAGAATTTTAATATTAGATGCTAAGAATACTTTATCTTTAGTGTTATATTCTTTAATCTCTTTTTCTGATAAGGCTTCTACATCCACACCTATTGATTTCAAATAAGCTCTCTGACTTTCTACATCGATATACACTTTATTTGTATAGTTATTATCTAAAATACCATCTAACACTAATTGATCTAAATAAACTTGAATAGCTGTAACAAGTAAACACTTATTATCATAACTATTGGCATACTTTCCTAGATAACTATCTTCTGTAGTCTTTTTAATATCATCATGTAACATATGCATGACATCTACAATTTTAATCTTTTTAAAGCTTTCTCCTTTATCTTGTGTAGTTGTTACTAAGCTATTTACTGCTCTTGCAATTTTAACCTTTTCTCCATCATGATAAAGAATTAATTCACCCTTATTAATGGCTGCATCCATTTCTGTTTTACTTAATCTATCAAAATCTACGATTTCATTTAATGGAGCATAAGTTGCTGAAATTGTCATCGGCGTTCCTGCTAAAAGTCCTGCAATACGTGAACAATATTCTGCTGTCGTATATGCCTTGGTATTGGTTACAATATTATCCGTTGTAAAATTAATAATACTTTCATGATCACCTTTACAATTTGGCAATACTGCTTTTACTTTCTTATCTAAGGTTTCATTTAACGACTTAATCCAACTTGCAACACTATTTACATCTTCTTCAAGTTCAGGAATAGCTAAGTAATCCCATCTTAAACATTCAAGATATTTCATCACTTCACTATAGCTTGTTTCCTCTTGTGGCATTACTATCGCTAATACTTTCTTTGGTGGTGTTTGATAACCCATTAAAGCCAATGCTACTTGATCCTTATTAAATTCATTTAATGACTCATGAATATCTGCTACTGTTAACACTTCATGATGTTCTACCTCTTCTACATCATCTTTTAAAATGAGTGCCACAATACCTCTTTCGCCTCTTTTAATGGCTGTGCCACCTGTTTCTTTAAAATTAATAATTACTGACGGTAAACCCATTAGTCACTTCCTTTCTTCTTATAAATAATTTCTTCTGCTAATACGCTGTCAGACTCACTACAAGCCAACTCGTAATAATTAATATCAAAAGTAAATTGATAAATATCACCATCCTCTCCTACCTTCTCAGTAGTTATTTCTTGGATAGTAAACTTTCTATTATCCACACCTAATACCTGTCCAAACGCTGCTTTAATCTTCTGCATCACACTATAATTCTTTAGAGTATCTGTCGTATTAGAAAAGTAACTTACTGTAATCAGTAACTGTTCTTCTTTAATACTTCTAGTGTAGTTAATACTACTTACTGGCAAAATACCAATAAAAAAAGAAGGCTTCTTATAACCCTCTTTGACTTCATCACCATATATAGGCACATTAGGAAATGCTTCCTTAATGACCTTTGTTACTGCCTTTGCAATATCTTGATATAAAACCATTTATTTAAGTCCTTTTATTAATCTATTTACCATACGTTCTACTTCTTTAGGAAACTCTTTTTGATATTCCAGAGCTGTTTGTTCTACCATAAACCTTCCTGCTCTTCTCATACCTGTAGCTTCACCATTTCTTTTTACAATCTCATGTCCTCGCTCTACTAAATGAAAGTGAGGTGAAGTAGACCTA
>CALGWE010000062.1:0-4185 GCA_937935915.1 uncultured Clostridia bacterium | reverse complement strand
ATCTTTTCTTCTTCCAGTTAAAAGCTTATGTACATAAGCTTGATGCCCTACATCCCATATCATTTTATCTTGGGGTGAATCAAAAACATAATGTAAAGCTAAGGTTAATTCTACAACACCTAAATTAGATGCTAAATGTCCTCCTGTTTTTGATAAAGATTGTACTAAAAAACTTCTAGTTTCCTTGGCTAATTGCTGGAGTTCTTCTGCATTTAAATTTTTAATATCACTTGGACTTTGAATCGTTTTTAGTAAGTCTAGCATATTTTTTCCTCTCTCTTCTTAATATTCCTCAATCTATTTTATATTAACTCACTGAGCACTCTATTTTTACTAACACACAATGATGCTATTTGAATTTTCCTACTCTACAAAAAATGACAACCTTGGTAGATTGTCATTTTACTTTTTGTGCTTTTTAAATAACTTTTTAAAATGATAAATTATAAGCCCTACATAATAGACAATATACCGTGCTCTTTCAATTGCAATGCTTTTCCCTATAGCTTTTCCACCTACTGTAAGTGCTGCTACAAAACCACTCATCGCAATAGATAAAAGTACGGATTTTATTCCAAAACCTTCTTCTATCGCTAGTACAATAGCCGTTGCCGTGCTTCCTGAAATAATTCCAGCAATATCACCAATGACATCGTTCATAACATTGGCAACCATTGGTGCATTTCGTATAAGCATAATGCTTTCTTTTGCCCCTTTTACTTTAGCTGCTGCCATAGAATGAAAAATCACTTCATCTACTGAAACCACTGCATTCCCTATACCATCAAATATAATCCCTATTAAAATAATGCTACTGAGCATAAAAAAGGCAATCAGTAATGATACATCTGCTAATAAAACTTCAAAAATGTAACTAAAAAGCATGGCAATTGTAAATGTCATCCCCACCGTAATTCCTAAAGATTTAGGTGTCTGCTTTTTAACCTTCACTTTCTTAAACTTTATTTTTTTTGGCATACATGTACTCCTTTTGTGTCGGCTGATCACCCACTTCTCAAAATATAAGACAATAATTACTGTAAATTTTGTGGCATATAGTCTAGCAGGATTTCCCAAGCAAATACTTCTTTGTCGCCAAAGGAGCGGTTTCCCTTCACATTCACCTCAAAAAATATAAGCCATACCCTCGCGCCAGATCACCTTAATAACCACACTGCAATCCAATAACTATCTCCCAAAGAACGGTCTAGGAGTTTTCCTCGAAACAATCTAACATGCTCCTATCCTCTTTTGCGAACCAGGTTTCTATCAACAATCAGTTAAATCTTTTGGCCGAAAGACCTAGCTGTAAATTGATGTCCCCCCTTCTTCACTCAAGGCAGGCTACACTACCCACAGCTATCACCGCATGGTAGGTTTAATCCTAAGTCGTACCAGCACTCCCTTAAGAGTGTGCACAAGCATAGGTCTCCACGGTAAAAGGGTCAACGCCCATATGCCCTTATGGATCGCCCTCAAACCTTAACCCCCAGTATCAGCCCATAACGGGGCGTTACAAGCCAACACCAGGAACTTCATCGATATGCCCTCAAACGGATTTTTAGGCCCGTCTTCAAAACACCTCAAATTGACTAGAATACCGCATCTTATTTTTTGAAAAGCACGTCATCAGTCGCTTTTAAACATTATAACAATAAGCCTACGTTTTTTCAACGGTAGGCTTTATAAGAATGCACAAAGACCAATGGCAATTCCTAAAATACATCCAGCTGCCACTTGAAGTGGTGTATGTCCTAAAATCTCTTTAAGACGTTGCTGTGCATCTAAACTAGGGTCTTCCAATACTTTTATAATTTGATTAATCATTGCAGCTTGTTTACCAGCTTGTAAACGTACGTTAGCTGCATCATACATTACAATAAAACTTAAAACTGCTGCAATTGCAAAATAACTACTATCATAGCCATTAACTTCCCCCACACCAATTGCTAGTGCTGTTACAAATGAACTATGTGAACTTGGCATGCCACCTGATGCAATAAATTTTCCAAAATCTATTTTACCTTCTTGTATAAATGTAATGATAAATTTTAAAAGTTGTGCAATAAACCAACTGAGTATTGCTACCCCTAGAATCCTATTTGCAAATATCTCTGCAATTGTATCCATAACTCCACCCTCAATTTCTTCTTGTAATAAGCTTTAACGCAATTTCTTTTAATAGCTGCGTATCTCCTTCTACATGTTCTAATACTTTAATTGCTTTCTCTGTAAGTTCTTGTGCAATTTTATAGCATTCAGGGGCAGTATAAAAACTAAGGTAAGTTGTTTTGTGATTTTTACTGTCACTTTGAATTGGTTTTCCTAATTCTTCCATAGTTGATGTCTCATCCAGTACATCATCTATAATTTGAAATACCTTTCCAATATATCTACCATAGGCTTCTAATGCTGCAATTTCCATTGCAGTACCATGACCAAGAATTGCACCCATTTTAGTGGCAGCTGCTAAAAGTGCACCTGTTTTATTGAGATGAATTAGATCTAAAGCCTCGATACTAATTTTTTTATTTTCGCTGGCCATATCTAATATTTGTCCACCAACCATACCTTCCGCCCCACTTGCTGCGCTTAATACGTGAGCTGCACGTACTTTTGCCATGTCTTCAGATACAAGTGCATCCTCTAACATCAAATTAAAAGCTTCAGTAAGGAGTGCATCACCTGCTAAAATAGCAGTTGCCTCATCAAATTTTTTATGGTTTGTAAGTTTACCACGACGATAATCATCATTATCCATAGCTGGTAAATCATCATGAATAAGTGAATATGTGTGTATCATTTCAATCGCACATAAGAATTTACTAATGTCCTCTTTGCCACCTACACTTTCATAAGCCAGTTGCATAAGTACAGGCCTGATACGTTTCCCTCCAGCTTGTAAGCTATAATTCATAGCTTCATAAAGTCTTCTAAAATGACTTTCACCTGAAGATGGCAGTGCTGAGGCTAAATATGCATTCACTTGATCCTTATATGCTGCATAATCTTGTGCCAAGCTTATTCCCCCTGTTCTATTTTGTGATATTGTCCTTGTTCATATACATAGATTTCCTGCTCTGCCTTTGTTAGAATCTCATTACAAAAGGCTGCAAGATCCATGCCTTTCTTATATTCTTTAATACTTTCTTCTAAAGTAATCTCACCATTTTCAAGACGTCTTACACTTTCTTCGAGTGCCAAAATTGCCTCTTCAAAATTCTTTGCTGGTTTTCTAGCCATGATTTACTTCCTCCTTGTGTGTTACTGCCTCAGAAGATACATTTACTAAGAAACTACCATCTGCTACTGTAATTTTAAGCTTTTCTTCTTGGCTTACATCTTTAACAGACTTTATAATATGACCTTTTTCATCTTCCACAAGGGCATAGCCTCTTTTTAAAGTATTTAAAGGTGAGAGCTTTTCTAACTTTTGCACTGCAATTTCATAAGCTTTACTGCTTTCATGTACTTTTTTAGTAAACCCATAATTTAAAGCCTGCATCAGGTGGTCTACTTCTTGCATTTTATTTTTGTAAAACAAATCTTTTCGCTGATAAATAGGTCTACTTGTCAAATAATTTAACTGATTACGTGCATTTTTAAGACGCTCTGAAACTGTATATTGCATATTTTCTTGCATACGTTTAATACGTGCTTCTAATTCTGCTTGTGACGGAATAACTATTTCTGCTGCCGAAGGTGTTGCAGCTCTTTTATCACTTACAAAATCAGAGATGGTAAAGTCTATCTCATGGCCTACTGCAGATACTATAGGAATTTCTGATTCAAAAATTGCCCATGCTACTGCTTCTTCATTAAAAGCCCATAAGTCTTCTATAGACCCACCACCTCTACCTAATATGATTACATCTACCTTTTTTTCTTCATTCGCAATTTGAATAGCTTCTACAATCTCACCTACTGCATATTCTCCCTGTACATGTACAGGATAAATATAAAGTGGGATGCTTTTACAACGCCTATTAGCCACTTGTCTAATATCTTGAATTGCTGCACCTGTGCTGGATGTAATAACGCCTACGCGCTTTGGAAACTTTGGCAGTTGCCTTTTATATTTTTCATCAAATAAACCTTCATTTGCAAGTTTCAGCTTAAGGGCTTCAAATCTTTCGTATAAAACGCCCATGCCTTGTTTTTCAACATCTTGCACATATGCTTGAT
>CALGWE010000061.1:0-8966 GCA_937935915.1 uncultured Clostridia bacterium | reverse complement strand
TTATTCAACTTCCTAAGAAAATGGATGATTTAGAAGGTGTAACAGGACTTCGCGTTGTAATTGATGAAAATAGTTATGTATATATTCCAGGGGAAGATTTAGAGGCCCTTGCAGGACTTAGAATTAGAATTGAACGTTTACATGATAAAAAAGGCTATGATATTAGTTTTATTAATGAAAATGGTGAAATCATTCCACAACTTGATCAAACAATCACATTTGCATTTAAAGCAAAAGATGAGTTTACAACAGTTGTTAAAATGAATGGTGAAGAAGAACAAAACTGGGGTGGGCAATATGAAAGTGCTACAAGTAGCATTTCATTTGGAACAAAATACTCAGGGATCTATAAAATCGTAGATAACAATGTGAAGATTAGAGATATCGCTCATCTACCAAAGAAACAACAATCAGCTATTAAATTCATGGTATCTAAAGGCTATTTAATACTTGAGAATGATTGCTTCAATCCAGAACACACATTCTCACGTTATGAATTCGCTGAAGCACTTGTAAAAATGTTCTTTGCTTTAGATACATCACTTCAAACAGAGTTTAAAGATGTACCAGTAGATAGTAAATACTACCCATATGTAGCATCAGGTGAAACTTATGACATTATCAAAGGTTTCCAAGATGGCACATTTAAAGGAGATACAAAAATTTTAAGAGAGCAAGTTATTTCTTTATGTGCAAGAACAATTGCTGATCAAAAAGGTTATGTCTATCCAGAACATGCAGAAGACTATTTAAAGTTTGCTGATGTAGATGAAATCGGTAAATGGGCAACAAATGATATTGCCTTAGCCGTACAAAGTGGTTTAATTACATCTGGTGGTAGTTTAACACCAAAAACACAAATTACAAAAGCGGAAAGTGCAGAAGTTTTATATGAACTCTTCATGCTTTTATATGAAACAACACCAGATAACGTAGCAGAAATGCCAGTAGAACAAAAAACATATTCTATTTTAGGTACATTCCTTGTACTTGCATTAGTTTTATTACTTATTTGGAAAGTAATTAAAAGATTTGTAATCGCTCTTACAACCCTTGCATGTACAATTGCAATCATCATTGCAATTTATATAGGGTTTGGAGGATTTTAGATTCTAAATGGTCCACTGGGGTAGTGAGGGCTTAGAACTGCTCCTTCCGTAATTTATGATAGTCTAAGTTCGATAGTCAAAGAAACGCTGTGAACTCGCAACGCGATAAAGCGTGCGCTGCTCAAACAGCACAGCTAAAGGCTCTTTGACTATCTTCACTAAGACTATCATGAAATTACTCCACAGGCAGTTTCTAAGCCCTCACTACCCCAGCTATCATTTAGAAACTTTGGAGGAAAGAAGTAAAAGTTAATGTATCCACTTTGATGATAAGTGTAGATTTTAGAATATTTATAGTTTGATTTATACTTGAATGTGATGAGAAGGGAGTTAACTTGAAGTTATTTATAATTTCAAGTTAGCTCCTTATTTTTTTAGTTGACAACATGTTAAGTGTTTCTATATGAATACACCATATGCTATAGCGATAATAGGCGTAACCATTATATAATAGTGTATATAGTTACATTTATATATAACGTTATCAATAACGAAGGAAAATAGCATATACATGGAGGGGAAAATGGGTAATATGATGAAGCACGATTTAAGTTGGTTACAAAATCCGGAGGTATTTGAAGTAAATCGCATGGCACCTCATTCAGATCATAAGTATTTCACCACAATGCATGATGCTAGGGCGAATAATTGTAGTTTCAAAAAGTCCTTAAATGGGGTATGGAAGTTTGCTTATGCAAAAAATATACAGGCAGCACCAGTAGATTTTTACAAAATAGATTATGATACAAAAAGTTGGGGGAGTATACAGGTTCCAGGACATATTGAGCTACAAGGTTATGATAAACCACAATATGTCAATACAATGTATCCTTGGGATGGTCACGAAAAATTAGTGCCACCTGAAATTCCTTCTATCTACAATCCAGTAGGAAGTTATGTGACGGAATTTGAAGTGCCTAAAGGGTGGAAAAATAAACCTTTATATATTTCTTTCCAAGGGGTAGAATCTGCTTTTTATGTATGGCTTAACGGAGAGTTTGTAGGCTATAGTGAAGATAGCTTTACACCAGCTGAATTTGATTTGACTCAAGTTGCAAAGGCGGGTAAAAACAAATTAGCTGTCATGGTGGTGAAATGGAGTAGCGGCAGCTGGCTTGAAGATCAGGATTTTTGGAGATTCTCAGGAATCTTTAGAGAGGTCTATCTATACACGCTACCTAAGTCACATATAAGTGATGTAAGGGTAGTAACAGATTTAGATGATGCTTATCAAAATGCTACCCTAAAGGTAGATTTAAAAGTAGAGGGGAATCTCTTTTGTGAAGTAGAACTTATGCTAGAAGATAGACAAGGCCAATGCATTACATCAGCTGTAAAGGAAAGTGCAGCCAATATGCAGTTTGAAGAAGAGGTAGTAGCGCCTTATTTATGGAGTGCTGAAAGCCCTTATTTATACGATATGACACTTTTAGTGAAAGAAAAAGAAAGTGGTGAAGTGATCGAGGTTGTCACACAAAAAGTAGGTTTTAGAAAGTTTGAGCTGAAGGATAAAATCATGTGTCTCAATGGTAAACGTATAGTTTTTAATGGCATCAATAGACATGAGTTCAGCTGTCATGATGGGCGATGTGTAAGTAAGGAAGAAATGCTTTGGGATGTACAAACTATGAAACGCTATAATATCAATGCGGTGAGAACATGTCATTACCCAAATCAAACTTATTTCTATGAGCTTTGTGATGAATATGGCTTATATCTTATTGATGAAGCCAACTTAGAAAGCCATGGTACTTGGCAGAAAATGGGGGCAGTAAAACCGGAACATGTAGTGCCTGGTTCTAGGCCAGAGTGGAAAGGTGCAACCCTTGATCGCGCTAAGTCTATGTTAGAACGTGATAAGAATCATCCAAGTATTTTGATATGGTCTTGTGGTAATGAATCCTTTGGTGGTGAAAATATTTATAAAATGTCTCAGTACTTTAGAGCAAATGATAAGACGCGCCTTGTGCAATATGAAGGCGTTTTCCATGATAGAAGTTTTAATGAGACAAGCGATGTAGAAAGTCAAATGTATCCAAGAACATGGGATATAGAAAAATATTTATTAGATAATCCCAAGAAACCATTTATTTGCTGTGAATATACCCATGCCATGGGAAATTCTAATGGTGGGATGGACCGATATGTGGCATTAACAGAGAAGTACCCAATGTATCAAGGTGGATTTATTTGGGATTTTATTGACCAAGGATTATTAACAGAAACGAAGTATGGTAAAAAGTATCTAGCTTATGGCGGGGACTTTGGGGATCGTCCTACAGATTATAATTTCTGTGTGAATGGAATTGTATTTGCAGATAGAAAAGTATCCCCTAAAATGCAGGAAGTGAAATATAACTATCAAATGTTTCACATAGAAGTCTTTAAAAATCAGGTAACTATTACAAATAAACATTTATTTATAGGCACGGAAAATTATAGGCTTTATTTTGAAGTTTTAAAATGTGGCAAGCTTTATGATGAGGGCACATTAGAAATAGATATTCCAGCAGGCGAGGCCAAACAAATAGATTTACCACTAGAAGAAATTACAGCACCAGGTGAATATGCAATTACTGTTAAATTATGTCTTAAAGAAGATACCTTATGGGCGAAACGTGGTCATGAAGTAGCCTTTGGACAAATGGTTTATAAAGTGCAAGAGGAAGCTCAGAGTATGACAAGTGAAAAAGTAACAGTAGCCGATTGTGATGTTAACTTTGGTGTAAGAGGTGAGCACTTCCACATTATATATTCTAAATCTTATGGTGGTATGATTTCGTATAAATACAAAGGGAAAGAATGTATTTCAGCCATGCCAATGCCTAACTTCTGGCGAGCACCTACAGATAATGACAAGGGGAATAAGATGGCCCATCGTTATGCACAGTGGAAAATTGCTAGTTTATATCCTATTGTAAAAGACATTAAGACAAGCTGGGATGAAAAACAAGCTATCATTACTTATATTTATGAATTACCTACTGTGCCAGTAGCCACTTGTCAGGTAACTTATACAACTTATGGAGATGGGGAAGTACAGGTAGAAATGAAGTATGAAGGTACTTTAGGTTTAAGTGAAATGCCTGAGTTTGGCATGCTGATGAAAGTGCCAAATACATATAATCATGTCACTTGGTATGGCTATGGCCCAGATGAAAACTATAGTGATCGCAGACAAGGTGCAAGACTTGGTGTATTTAAGAATAAGGTAATTGATAATGTATCTCCTTATGTTATCCCACAAGAATGTGGGAATAAAACAGGTGTAAGATGGGCGAAGGTAACAGATGGTAGGGGAGAAGGGATTCTCATCAAATCAGATGAAATGGAATTTTCAGCTCTGCCTTATACACCTCATGAATTAGAAAATGCTACCCATCACTATGAATTACCTAAATCAATGCATACTGTACTCAAGATGAGTCTTAGACAAATGGGAATAGGCGGAGATGATAGTTGGGGGGCATGTACACTAGATGAGTATCTTATACCATCTCATGAAAACATGTCTTTCAAATGGAGTATGAAAGCTATATCTGAGTAAAAAGAAAAATTAAGTTGTTTATAATAAGCGTAGAAATAGAGGACTGTCACGAAGTGAGAGATAATTTCATGGCAGTTCTTTTTATATGCCAAATTTTGAGAGTTGTAAACTAATGATAAAAAATATCATTTACATATTGAAAAATTACAAGTATATCAATATAATAAGAGTGAAAGAAAAATGAAAATCATTATTAAAATATAAAAGTGCTAAATATGGATAAATAAAAAACAGTTAGATGTAATATGTTAAAGTAGGAGGTATAATATGGCAACAATTATAGTAGGAGCTATTTTAGTTTTGGCAGTTGGATTAGTTATTCGTAAAATGATTAAAGATAAGTTATCTGGTAAGTGTCATTGTGGTTGCGATAGTTGCAGTAGTAGCTGTCATTCAATTAATAAGAAATAACGTTTAAAGTACAAAAAATATTAGATTATTGCTCGAAACAATATAATAATTCATTTTTGAGCTTAACTACAATAGTAAAGGAAATAATATCAATATTTACATTTTGCCTGATAAAGGGTAGGATTGAGTAGCAAATAAAAGTTTAGATTAAGGAGAATAGCATATGACATTGGCAGATTTAGAGATAGGTAAAGATGCGATTATCGAAAGTGTAGCATGTAGTAGTGAATCACTGAGAAGGCATATACTAGATATGGGTCTAACGCCTGGCACAGAGATTACGGTAATCAAGATGGCGCCTATGGGAGACCCGATTCAAATTAGGGTAAGAGGGTATGAACTTACACTTCGTAAAGAAGATGCAGCATATATCGCACTTAAAGATATACATACAGCCCATGAGGACATTAAAAAGTATAAAGATAGAATTAAAGTAGTTGCCCATCCTCAAAAAGGTGAGGTGGGAAGATATCCACTTAAAAAGAGTGGTAGAATTGTACCAGATAATGAAGTGTTAAAGTTTGCTTTAGTAGGTAATCAAAATTGTGGCAAGACGACATTATTCAATCAATTAACAGGATCTAATCAACATGTAGGGAACTTCCCTGGGGTAACAGTAGACCGTAAAGACGGTATGATTCGAAAAAATAAAAATACAAATGTAACAGACTTACCAGGAATTTATTCACTATCACCTTATACAAGTGAAGAGATTGTAACAAGAGATTTTATATTAAACGAAAAACCACACGGTATTATTAATATAGTAGATGCTACCAATATTGAACGTAACTTATATTTAACTATGCAGCTTATTGAATTAAATATTCCTATGGTACTGGCATTAAACATGATGGATGAAGTGAAAGAAAATGGTGGCACTATCATGATTAATGAGTTAGAAGGTTTATTAGGTATACCAGTTGTGCCTATTTCAGCGGCTAAAAATGAGGGGATTGATGAACTTATACAACATGCGATTCACGTAGCTAAATATAGAGAACATCCTGGTCGCATGGATTTTTGTAGTGAAGAGAGAAGTGGAGCCATTCACCGCTGTATTCACGGAATCTTACATCTAATAGAAGATCATACAAAGCGTGTAGGGTTGCCACCTAGATTTGTAGCTACTAAATTAGTTGAAGGTGATGAGCTCATTCTAGAAACATTACAATTAGATGAAAATGAAAAGAGAATGGTAAATCATATTATCTATCAAATGGAACAAGAAAGTGGTACAGATAGATTAGCAGCACTGGCTGATATGCGATTTAACTTTATTGAAGGGGTATGTGAACGTACAGTTGTAAAACCTCATGAGAGTAAAGAACATAAACGTAGTGTGGCTATTGATAAGATTCTTACAGGTAAGTATACAGCCCTTCCAACATTTGTGGGCATTATGGGCTTAATCTTTTGGCTTACATTTGGTGTAATAGGTGCGGCTTTATCTGACTTAATGGAAATGGGAATTGGATGGATTACAGAAATTTGTGATCATGCGTTAACCCATTATGGTATTAACCCAGTTATGCAGTCTCTTATCATTGATGGGATTTTTGCAGGGGTAGGAAGTGTGCTTAGTTTCTTACCAATTATCGTTGTATTATTCTTCTTCTTATCAATATTAGAAGATAGTGGTTATATGGCAAGGGTAGCCTTTGTAATGGATAAATTATTACGTAAGATTGGGCTATCAGGAAGAAGCTTTGTACCTATGCTTATTGGATTTGGATGTTCTGTACCAGCTATTATGGCCACACGTACATTGCCATCAGATCGTGATAGAAAGATGACAATTCTTTTAACACCATTTATGAGCTGCTCAGCTAAGCTGCCTATTTATGCTTTATTTACAGCAGCATTCTTCCCTAAATATCAAGCACTTGTAATGATTGGTTTATATTTAATGGGAATTATAGTGGCAATCTTCTTTGCATTAATCTTGAAAGAAACTACATTTAAAGGAGAGCCTGTACCATTTGTTATGGAGCTTCCAAACTATCGTATGCCAAGTGTAAAAAGTGTTATGCAGCTTATTGGTGATAAAGCTAAAGACTTTATATCTAAAGCTTTCACAGTCATCTTCATTGCATCTATTTTGATTTGGTTCCTACAAAGCTTTGATACACGTTTAAATGTGGTAACAGATTCAGCAAATAGTATGTTAGCCTTATTAGGTGGACTTATTGCACCAATCTTTGCACCATTAGGCTTTAATGACTGGCGTATTTCTACTGCACTTATTACTGGTTTCACAGCTAAAGAAAGTGTAGTAAGTACATTAACAGTACTTCTAGGGGGCAGCACAGAAGGGTTAAATATGCTGTTTACTTCAAGTACAGCTTTAGTATTTTTAATCTTTTCACTGCTTTATACACCATGTGTTGCAGCCATTGCAGCAGTAAAACGTGAGCTTGGAAGAAGAGGGGCAATTATAGTAGTTGTTTTACAATGTGTGATTGCATGGTTTGTAGCCTTTGCAGTAAAAGTATTAGGCATATGGCTTGCCCTTGGCGTATTACTTGCAGTAAGTATAGTACTTATTATGAGTAGAAGTTTTAAAAAAGCAAAGTAATTAATTCTAATACAATATATTTCAGAAAGAACCAGAGAACCTAAATAAGGTTTTCTGGTTCTTTTATAGTAAGAGGGCAATTTAATATATTGTAGATTAATATAAAAAGAGATATAGTATATATAATTGGAAAAATTAATAAATTCTGTCTAAAATTGATAAGGAGTAGAATGTATGGAGGAGAGAGAAGAGGAAGCAGCACGTAAAGCAATTGATGAAGGATTAAGTGTATTTATAACGGTTGCAAGATTTCATGGTATAAGTATAGACCCAGCACAAATAGTACATGATTTAGCTATTGGCCCTAATGGAATGACGGAAATAGATATATTAAAGGCAGCTAAAAGAGTCAAGTTAAAAGCGAAAGCAGTAGGCGTTAAATTTGAGAAGCTAAAAAAATTGCGGGCACCACTTATTGTAGAAACTAAAGTAGGGGGATTTTTAGTAGTTGCTAGAATTTAAGAGGAGAAGATGTTAATTTTGCGTCCACAGAAAAGGTCACCAGAGGTAATTACACCAGAAGCCTTTGAGGAAGAGTGGAATGGACGTATTATATTGATGGCAACAAGGGATATGATCAATAAACAAAGAGAATTTGGGGTCAAATGGTTTATTCCAAGTATTATAAAATACAAAAAGCAACTTATAGAGGTTATTGTAGCAGCTTTAACATTACAGATTTTTGGATTATTTACACCGATTATGATGCAAGTCGTTATTGATAAAGTACTTGTACATAACAGTATGTCTACATTAAATGTATTAGTATTTGCTTTAGCTATTATTTACATATTTGAACTAATGATGAGTGTCCTTAGAACGTATATATTTACACATACAACCAGTAAAATAGATGTTATATTAGGGGCAAGACTTGCAAGACATTTATTTTCGCTGCCTTTAAGATATTTTGAATCAAGGCGTGTAGGGGATACCATTGCCCGTGTAAGAGAAGTTGAGAATATCAGGCAGTTTTTAACAGGGGCACCATTAACAGCAGTATTAGATGTGGCTTTTATCTTTATTTATATAGGAGTTATGTTACTTTATAGTGTGCCATTAACTTGGATTGTACTTGCTTCATTACCAGTGTTTGCAGCTATTTCTATTATTGTAACGCCATTACTTAGAGAACGTTTAGATGAGAAGTTTAGATGCGGCGCAGAATCTAACTCATATATGGTAGAAGCTGTAACAGGTGTACAAACTATCAAATCATTTGCGTTAGAGCCAAGTGTACAAAAGAAATGGGAGAATTTACTAGCACAATCTACAAAGGCTAACTTTAAAACAGCTATTTTAGGTGGAAATGCAAGTGCAG
>CALGWE010000060.1:0-9656 GCA_937935915.1 uncultured Clostridia bacterium | reverse complement strand
CAAGAAGCAAAAATAGAAACTTGTAAATTAAATATAGAAGTACTCCAGGCAAGTCAGAGTAATGAGCAGATCGAACAAGCAAAAATCGCTAAAGAAAAGTATGTAAAAAATATAGAAGAAGCAACCTTAATAGCAGATGCTAGTGGCATAGTATTAGAAGTACCATTTAAGAATGGAGAAGTAGTTAATGCGGGCGTACCAGTTGTATGTGTCAAAGGGGAAAAAGAAGTAATCTATATAGGGGTCAGTGTAGAAGATTATCATAAGATTGCATTAGGGGATAAAGTCATTATTAATGATAAAACATCAGGAAAAATTAGTATGATTGCAGCATATCCTGATGAAACGACGAAAACATATGAAGTAGAAATTACACCAAGTCAAGATGAAGCATCTGAAGGTAGTTCATCTTTTGTAATGGGGGACATTGTAGACGTAGAAATTGTTCAAAAAGAAAATGAAGGGTATTTTATTCCTATAAAAAGTATTTTTAATATAGAAGGTTTAGATTATGTGTATATAGTAGATGGGGAAAATAAGATTAAGCGTATACAAATAAAAATGGGTGAAATAAAAGGTGAAGAAGTAGAAGTACAAGGCTTATCAGCAAACGATATTGTTGTCACAGAAGGAATGAAAAATCTTAAAGAAAATGAAGTTGTGACAGTTAAAGAAAGTGAGGCGTAAGCCATGAAAAAGGGGATTATAGAATTTTGTTTAGAAAAGAAATTGCTTGTTGTAATACTTATTATAACATGTATGGGGGCAGGGATATTTTGCTACTTTGATATACCGAAACAAAACTTTCCAGAGGTTTCTGTACCAATGGCAATTATTCGTGTCGTCTATCCGGGAGCATCAGCAACGGATATGGAAGAACTTGTAACGGATAAAATAGAAGACGTTGTACTAGAATTGGACGGATTTGATAATTGTAAATCACAGACCTTTAATAGTGTGGCGGTTATAACGGTTGCCTTAGATATGAATCTTAAGAAAGAAGTAACGGATGAAAGCTTTGATGTATTAAGGCGAAAGTTAGATGATTTAAAGCCGCAGTTACCAGAAGGTGTAACATCCATAACGGTAGATACAGATATTATGGATACAACGGGACTGATGCTAGCTATGACTGGAGAAGACGTAAGTAGTGATGAAATGGCACAAAGAGCTGAAGAGTTACGTGATCAGCTTAGAGTATTAGATGGGGTACAACGTGTAGAAGTCATGGGCAAAAGGGAGTCACAACTTACTGTTAAGATTGATACAAAGAAATTAAATGATTTAAATTTATCTTTTGCAGAACTGATTCAAATCATTAATTATCAAAACAGTATGTTACCAGCAGGAGAGATTATAGTAGAGGGCAGTAAATTAACAGTTGATACATCAGGGAAAATGGCAGATATAGATGAGTTAAAGAAGATGATTATTGGAACTTCTAAAGATGGGAATATTATTACACTAGAAAACATAGGGGATGTATATTATGAAGTGCCTAAAGATACAAGTAAATATACGTATAATGGTGAGGAAGCAACATTAATTGCGCTCTATTTTCAGCAGGGGCGTAATGTATTAAAGTTAGGTGAGCGTGTTACGGAAACAGTACAAAAATATGAAGAGACTTTACCTTCACATATTCATTTACATAAAGTTTACTTTCAACCCGAAGTGATACAAAAGTCAATTGATGATTTTATTATTAATTTAATAGAAGCTATAGTTATTGTTATTATTATAGTTATGGTAGGGATGAATTTCAGAAATGGTCTTGTGGTATCTTTTACGATTCCACTTTCAATAGCCATTACTTTTATTGTAATGAAACTTGCAGGCATAGAAATTCAATTTATTTCGTTAGCAGCACTTATTGTGGCATTAGGCATGTTAGTAGATAATGCCATAGTTGTAAGTGATGCCATACAAGTAAGGTTAGACCAGGGAGAAGAAAGAAAAAGTGCTTGCATCTCAGGAGCAAAAGAAGTTGCAATGCCGGTGTTTGCATCTATGCTGACTACTGTTGTAGCTTTCCTTTCACTTTTAAATTTAAAAGGTTCTCATAAGCAGCTTACGATTAGTTTGCCTATTGTAATCATTGTAAGTTTAGTGGCATCTTATGTTGTTTCGATGTTTGTAACCCCGCTTATGTGCTCAGTTATTTTAAAGCCTTGTAAAAAGAAAAAAGAGAAAGAAGGCTTAGTAAAAAGGGCTTATAATAAAATGATTAATTTATTTTTTAAACATAAAGTATTCATGGTGATTGTAGCAGTAGTTTTCATTGCAATAGGTGGACTTACATTTAAAAATATTGAATTACAGCTCTTGCCTAAGGCTTATAAAGATGTAGTCACCTTGCAATTAACTGCAGATGATGATAATAACTTAGAAAAAACAGAGCAGATTGTAAAGGATATTGATGATATTTTAAAGCAGCAACCAGAAGTAGAATATTATTTTGATGGTATAGGCATAGGCTTGCCTAAATATGATTTCTCTATTATTGCACAGCCAGAACTTAAAAGTTTGGGGGATATTTTTGTAAGAATTGATTTAAAAGATTCTAAGCGATTTAAATATACTTATCAAATGGTAGAGTATTTACAAAGAGAAATGGATGAGAAAATAGTAGGTGGGCATGTCATTGTAGATGAATTAAGTATTATATCACCAGGCTGTGTGCCTGTAGAAGCTAAGCTATATTCCAATGATTTAGAAGCTTTAAATACGGCAGCAGATCAGGTGGTGGAGGTATTACAAAATATAGAAGGCACCAAAAATATAACAAGTGATAAAAAGTTATCAACTTATAATTACTACATTAATATGGATATGAATAAGCTTAGTGCATTAGGACTAACTAAAGCACAAGTACAAAATGAACTCAATATTGCCTTAAAAGGTAGAAAGGCATCTGTGCTTAGAAGAAATGGAAAAGAATATGGGATTACATTAGAAGGCGACTTAGAGAGTTTGGAATTACTTTCTAATTTTAAGGTTAAATCAAGCATTACACAAAAGAAATATGCCCTTAAACAATTTGCTACAATAGAAACCGTATCTAAGCTGAATTCAATTGTAAGAGTTAATGGAAAAAGAGGTATTGTAGTGGGTTGTTACACAGATTCTAAAAATACTTCCATTAGTGTACAGACACAATTAGAAAATAAACTTAAGGAAATTAAATTACCAGAAGGTGTCACAGTAGAAATGTCTGGTGAAAAGAAAACATTTGGGGATGTTATAGACTCAGTTGTAGTAGCAGGAATTATTTCTTTGGCATGTATTATTTTAATATTAGTAGCACAGTTTAATTCTTTAACGCAATCATTAATCGTATTTATTTCATTACCTTTTGGTGTAATGGGCGGTGTTATTTTCTTATTAATTTGCGGGCAGAAATTAACGCTATTTGCAGTACTAGGAATTATAAGTTTACTAGGCATTGTAGTTAATAATGCTATAGTGCTTGTGGACTTTATTAATACAGAAAGAAAAAAGGATATTAGTCTAGATGAGGCGTGCAAGTTAGCCTCAGCAAAAAGATTTAGACCGATTATGCTAAGTACAATTACGACAACACTTGGGTTAATACCACTTGCAGTTTCAACAAATATGTTATTTAAACCATTAGCAATCCTTGTTATGTTTGGACTTTTGGTTTCCACAGTATTTACATTAATTTTAGTACCTATAGCTTATAGTGCATGGATGAGGGAGTAGTTAGATAATTTATGTGTAGGATAAAAAGAAAAATAACCTCTTATTTTAGAAATAAGAGGTTATTTTTTGAGGCTTTAATATAAAATCTTATGCTATAAGATCTTATATTGAAGTTTTTAGCGCATGAATTTCTTCCAATCCCCATGAGGGATATAACGCCCTTTGTTTTTCACATACGCTTCATTAATGTATAAATATACCCAGCACATTTCAGTGGTACCATCTTCTAAAATGATGGGTCTTTTTTCACGGACATAAAGATCAATACTTGGATTGCCTGTGTAGCCCTCTAATAAGTCAATACTTTTGAGATGTTTACTATGAGATAAATTGCAGATTTCCCCATAAACTGTACCTGTTCCAGATACAATGGCTGGATAACCTGCCGGTAAGTGATATAAATCATATCCTTCTAATTTACCTTGTCCAATCGGTCCACGTAAACGATGTTTAAAGACCTTATCATGATTCCAAAAGTCTTGTCTTAAAGAACCATACACAAATATTTTTTCCATAGTAGTTCCTCTTTTCTGTCGTAAGTTTGAGTATAGTTATAATTTAATTAGCAGATTGCACCTGCAGCAATGTGAATATCTTCTTTATGTGTTGCAGCAGCTTCAATACAAAGTGCAAGGCCTCTTGTAATATCCGCAGCAGCCATAGAAGGTTGATTTGGTTTAGATGTTACTTGAGCAGGAACATATGGCACATGAATGAATCCGCCACGCATATTAGGAAACTCAGTATGAATCATATGAAGTACGCCATACATTACGTGATTACATACGAAAGTTCCAGCTGTGTTTGATACAGAAGCTGGGATACCTGCTTTAACCATAGCTTGAGTCATGGCTTTGATTGGTAAGTTAGTAAAGTAAGCAGCTGGGCCATCAGCAGCCACAGCTACATCAATTGGTTCATTGCCCTCATTATCTTTGATACGTGCGTCATCTACGTTGATTGCGATACGTTCAGGTGTGATTCCAAAACGTCCTCCAGCTTGTCCAACACTGATGACTACATCTGGTTTATGAGTTTCTACAGCTTTACGGATAACTTCAAGACTTTTTCCGAAAACAGTAGGAATTTCTAATTTGATAACTTCTGTATCACCGATGTGATCTGGAAGTGCCATAACAGCTTCTAAAGCTGGATTCACACTTTCTCCACCAAATGGATCAAAACCTGTAATTAAAACTTTCATTTTATAAGTCTCCTTTAATAAGTAATATGTTGTCTCATTTTAAATAAAAGGGCTGTTAACAATGAAGTTAAACAGCCACAATTATAATTTTTAATGTGCAGATAATTATTTTATGTCCGTAATTAGAAACCTAAAATATACATAAGTGCAATATGAACAATTAATAATGGAATCGCTACAAATGCTTGGTGTTTAATAACGGCATTTTTGTTTTTAATGTTAAGTAATGCTACTGGAAGCATGTTGAAGTTAGCAGCCATTGGTGTAAGAAGTGTTCCACAGTAACCAGCTGTAAGTGCAAGAGTTGCACAAATTACAACACTTCCACCTTGCATGAATACGAATGGAACCCCAATTCCAACTGTGATAACAGAGAATGCAGCAAAGGCATTACCCATGATCATTGTAAATAGTGCCATACCTACGCAGTAAGCAGTTACACCAATTAAGATATTTCCTTGTGGAATAAAGTTAGAGATATTATTTGAAATAACATCACCAACACCAGCAGCTGTAAACACTGTACCAAGAGCAGCTAAAAGCTGTGGTAAAATGGCTGTTACACCTACCGCTTGGAGCATACGGTTACCATCATCAGCTACAGTTTTTACATTAGCTTTAGTAATCACTAATGTAAGAATAAGTGTGATGAAAGCAGCAAGACCGATAGCTACTGTACCGCTAAATGTTGTAAATTTAGCAATAAGAATTACTAAAGCAGCAATAGTAAGGGATGGGATAAATACTTTGTTACCAAGAAGGTTAGCTTTTTCGGCTGAAAAGCTAGCTTGTGGCATATTTACTTTACCCATTTTAACTTGTTTAGTAGCTGTTAAAATCCCAATTACAACAAGTAAAAGTCCTACTAAGGCACCTGGTAATAAAGAACCAAAAGTAAAGATTGTTCCGAGAATCCCCCAGAAAAGAGTTGTCCCAAGACGTGTTGGGTTAGATTTATCTATAAATGTATTGAAGGTTACTAAATACATTAATAAACCAACACACACATAGAAGATTTCAAGTAAAGTTGCATTATTCATTATTTAGTACCTCCTTTCGCAGCATGACGCTTAGCGATTTTCTTATCAATTCTTGTATTTTGGATGAAAGCGAAGATAAGTGCAATTACGGCAACTGGAATTGCAGCCTTAGCTACAGCTAATGCATCCACAGCATATCCAAGCTCTTCAAGTGTCCCTACAATGAGGAGAACCCCTGAGTTAGCTACGAAGATATTTTGAGCGAAGAAGTTACCAATGTTATCTGAAGCAGCAGCCATTGCTTTGATTTCTTCTTCTGATTCTTCATCTAATTCACCATATTGACTTGTAGCAGCTCCTTGTGCCATTGGTTCAATAAGTGGTCTTACGAATTCAGCTTGACCAAGTTTTACCCCTGCTGAAATAGCAAGTTCACGAATTAAGATGTATAAAGTTGCGATACGTCCAGCAGACATACCTTTGATTTTTTGAATTAAATATGTAGCACGTTCTTTAAGTCCATATCTCTCACAAAGACCAATGATAGGTAAGAGGAGTAAGAACATTGCCATTGAACGTTGAGTAATAAATGTACTACCAAGTGTATCTAGAATTTCTACGATATTCATGCCACCAAGTAAACCTGTAATTAAACCAGCCGCAAGTACAACTGCGATTGTGTCTAATTTAAGGATAAACCCGACAACAATAACTAAAATACCTAAAAGTTGCATAGAATACCTCCTTTGTTTTTTATGTTAATTAATAGTATTATATACAAAAGAAGGGGATAAATCTATAAAAATGCAAAAATACGTTTTGGATTTCTAAAGTAAAGTGTTGGAAAATGAAAATAATACTAGAAAAATGAATGATATATAAGGGTTTAAAAATTGCATAGTTGTAGAAAAAGAGATTGTTTATAGTAGGGAAAGATAAATAATATGAAATTATAAATTGTATAAGTTGCAAATTAACAAAAGAATGCTATAAATTTTATGCATTCACAACAAAAAAGAGCTAAGAATACATTATGAATAAATTTGAATAATTATACAAAAAAGAGCGCGATTTAATAAATGGATTGCATAAGATATACTTTATATAGAAGAATTAAGGAATAAAGTTGACCTGAAAAAAATATAAAAAAGTTGTTGACATATATATACAGCTCATGATATATTATGTGAGTCGGCAAGACAACAACTGATGGTGGGTATAGCTCAGTTGGTAGTAGCACTGGATTGTGGTTCCAGGTGTCGTGGGTTCGAGCCCCATTACCCACCCTGTTATGAATATCATAACAATTTAGAACGTAGGGTTATCGCCAAGCGGTAAGGCACAGGATTTTGATTCCTGCATTCCAAGGTTCGAATCCTTGTAGCCCTGTTAATTAGTTTAGACTAATTATAATTGAATAAGCAGAGATGGTCGAGTTGGTTTAAGGCACCGGTCTTGAAAACCGGCGAAGGTAACACTTCCCTGGGTTCGAATCCCAGTCTCTGCGTTAGTTAATGAAGAGGTCATTCAAATGAATGACCTCTTTTTCGTTTATATAATATTTTAAAGCAAAGATAGTTATCCTAATATTTCATTATAAACAAAGGTTAAACTATAGTTACTCAGGTGACAGAGATAGAGATGATAGTTTAGGGCAAAATAGTATACTTTTTAGGTAGATAAATTGACAAATAGTTTTGATATTTTATAATTGTCTTAAAGGGGAAATAACTGTTAAGGAGAGATAACATGAAATTAGCTAAGAAGCTTTTAATTGGAACATTAGTAATCAGTATGGTGGCTTTAGGTGGTTGTGGTAAGAAAGAGGAAGCACCAGCTGAAACACCAGCAGCAGAAACAGTGAAGCCATCTGAGTCACCAGAGGTCACACCATCAGAGAGCCCAGAAACGAAAGAAGAAGTTAAAGAATACAAAGCAGAAGTAAAAGATGAGACAGAAACTACAGAACAAACTGAAACTGAACAAGAGGTTTCAGATAGTAATGAGAATCCTATCGATAAAGCAGAATATGCAAACTTAAAAGAAATAGAAGGAAAAAGTTATCGTACTAGAATTCCAGAAGGCTGGGAAGAAGGTGGAAATACACCTATAGATCCAAGTGTCGCAGCTTATAACATTATTAGTAATAGTAAATTAAAATCAGAAATCATTATTACAGAACAAGCCCTAGACGGAGCAGATACTATTGATATGGCTGCATATATGAAAGACCATAAACAAATGTATAATGAACAAAGTGAATCAACAGGGGTATACGTACAAACTGCTGGTGCTAAAGAATTAGACGCAGTAAAAGTTGGATTTATGAAATGTGATATTAAGATTACTGAACAAATGGTTAAAAACGCTATTACAGTAGGTACTGTAACACAAGAAGAGGTAGATGCAGCAGGGGGAATGAAAGCATATATTGATAAACAAAATACAACTCAACTTCAAATTTATGTACCAAATAAAAACTGTATGATTACAATTTCAACTAAACTCGAAGGGGATAATGCAGAGGAAATTGAAAAAGCTGCTTATGATTTAGCAAACATTATGTATTTAAAATAATAACTTATTAATAGAGAGTATTATACATAGATAAAAAAGTCATTCATGATGTAAATTATTCTAAAAACGAATAATTTCAGCATGGATGACTTTTTTTATGGAAATAGATATAAATGAATAAGATTAAACTTATGTATCAAAATAACATAGGAAACAGTAAGATTAAGAAATAAGTAACTAAAGAAGTGGAGTTATTGCATGAAAAGTAGTATGTTAAGGAAGTGGCTATTGTTTGGGATAGGAATAGGTATATTAACTTTCGGGAGTAGAATGTTACTATTAGCTGATATTGGTATAGGGGGAATCGATTCGGTAGTAGTTGGACTGGCTAAAATCTTTGGAGGAAGTTTTGGATTATGGATAGATATTGTAAGCATTACACTTATTATAATAGGAGCAATGCTTAGAAAACGTTTACCGCAGTGGCAACCTATCGTTACATCTTTATTATTAGGATTAGCGTATGATGTATGGGGGATTATTTTATTTAATAAATTAATATTACCACAAAATGAATTTATACAGGGGTTAGCCTTCTTGGCAGGAATACTTATTGCACCACTAGGTTCAGCAGTATATTTATCAGCACATCTATCGACAAGTTGTGTAGATTACTTAATGTTAGCTATTCATGAAAGATTTCATCTATCTATAGGCATAAGTAGAAATTTAATAGAAGCAGTCTTTGTAATAACTGGATATATAGTAGGAGGACCAATAGGGTTAGGGACTATAATGATTATGTTACTATATGGAGTAATATTACAAAACTACTATAAAGTAATAGAGAAACTATTAAAAAGAAATAGGAAGGTAATGCATAAAATTAAAAATAAGAGGAAACATATCTAATGTAGAGGTGGATACACTATAAATTTCTATTATTAACTGGATAAGAAGAATTTAATCTAATAGCATAATAGAAAGTTGTTAACAGGAAAGGTTAAAAAGTGGATAAATTATACCTAATTTATGCACAAAATGTGGATAAAACGGTTGATAACTTGTGAGTAAAAAATAACCTTAAAAATAGCAAAAAAAAGTTAAAAAAACTGTTGACGAATAGATATTCATAGTGTAATATTATACAAGTCAGCGGCGGTAAGCACTGACAAATAAAACAAATGAACTTTGAAAACAAAATAGTAATCATATAAACCAGTCGATTCATT
>CALGWE010000059.1:0-4012 GCA_937935915.1 uncultured Clostridia bacterium | reverse complement strand
TATCCTTTACATAATTAAAGATTAACTAGCACATGTCGTTAATATCTAATACTTATATTTTTATATAAAAATAGGGTTACTACTTAGTTCATCATCTCATAGATGAACTAAGTAGTAACCCTTTTAATTTATAAATACCTTGTATGCTGTAAAACATATTACTCTTATATAAATTTTTATATAGAAGTTTCATTTACATATAATCAATTTATTTTTTAAAGGAAGTGATTTAAATTATAGTGCATCCACCCCACTTATACAACACCTTTGGTGTAAATAATACCTAGTAATTTATAACAAGGTAAATTGTGGCTAAATTGCTCATTAATCCTGTATATGCCCAATAAATTAATCTATGTAATTCATCTACAAAGTAGTTTTTAGTGATTTTAACTCCTGTTTCTTCTTATGCATTTCTCTATTAGCTTTTGCTAACTTATTCCTTAATCCACTTCTTTTCTTTCTAATTTCATCCCATTCATAATCTTCTTCTAATGCCTCTAGATGCTCTTCCATCTCCTCAATGCGTTCCTCAAGTTGCTCAATCTCTTCAATAAGCATACGTTTTCTTTTTGCGTTTTGATTTTTATCCCCTTGATTTAAAGTATTTGTATGCATGCTCCTTCTCCTTTAAATATTATTTACTATACTTCTTTATTATTTACAGATTAGCACCATATTAAATGCTTTACTAGAAACTTTAACTTACTTACCATTATTATTTAATGAACTTAGACATTCTATTGGTAATGTACCTCTAAATCTGTATTACATTGTTACATTATCTACTATTTCACTTTTCTTAAAACTATTTCTTTTTACGTCCTTTAATAGTATTTTCATGTTTTCTGCCTATATTTTTTATATATGAAGCTACTATTTTCTCAAAAAAATTTATCTCTCTCTACGCTCTTCAAATCCACTCCTCTCAATGTCTCGCCTTCTATTTTTCACCAAATACCTTGATACTCATAACACACATTCATTTGCACAAACACTCATTTACATCTTTATACAAAACAACCTTTAATGGTTTAATTATTATCTTTTAAAATAGTTTCAAACAACCTCATTTTACTTGAAACTAATACTTAAATAGGGAGACATGTATGAGAATTAATAAGTTATTATCTACTATAGCTTGCGTTGCTCTTTTAAGCACAACTTTCGTAGGTTGTGGTGCAACTAAAGCTCCAGAAAACAACACACAAACTGAAGCAACTCAAACAACTGAACAAACTAGTGAAGTTACAGAGTTAACAACTGACGTAGTTATCGTTGGTGCTGGTCTTAGTGCTGCTATGTTCGAAGCAGTTAACGCTGCTCTTGCTAGCGCTAAATAATTAATATTTATAAATAAAAAAGTCTAGTTTCTACCTATTGGTAGCTGCTAGACTTTTTATTTATATCAAATTATTTTATATTAAAAAATGTATATTATTTCTATTCTAATTATTTTATTTTTATGAATATTGACAGACTTTTTCAAATATGATACTTTGGTTACATACTAATTATTTTATTTTTCCCTAAATTAAATCTTTTTATAGCTATATTCAACAATCTTTTTATCTTAATCAAAAGGAGGTCCTATATATCTATATATTTATCAAAAGAAATCATATTATAGGGAAAATCAAAAAAAGAATAGGAGACACTAAAATGAAAACAAGAAAAAATCTTTGTAAAAAAGTCAGTCAGTTATTTTTATGTGCCTTTATGTTACTTTCATTATCAGTCGCTACATGTGCTGCCTCTCCTGCCACCTTAAAAGATACTTATGGTAAACTCTTTGGTCGCATGGGAACTAGTATCAATTTATATGAGTTACAAAACCCATCTATTCTAAGCCATGTTAAATCACAATACAACAGTATTACTTTAGAAAATGAAATGAAACCAGATGCTATGCTCGGTTATTCACCAAGTCTTATCTCTATTGATGAAGCTAAAAGACTTGGTTACTACATTCCTTCTGGATACACAGAAACTTATGTACCAAGAATCAACTTTGATAAAGTTGATGCAACATTAAAGATCTGTTCTGAAAATGGTATTGGTGTTCGTGCCCATACACTTGTATGGCATTCACAAACACCTGATTGGTTCTTTAGAGTTGGTTTCTCTAAAAACTATGGTTATGTAAGTCCAGATACTATGGATAAACGTATGGAATTCTACATTAAAACTATTATGAATCACGTATACTCAGGTCCTTACGGTAAATGCGTTTATACGTGGGATGTTGTAAATGAATATTTACACGCAACACCATCTGGCTGGGAAGCTATTTACGGTAAATGTGGCACAAGGCCTCCTTTCGTTAAAAAAGCTTTCGAATACGCTTATGATTGCCTCAAATACTACGGTCTTACAAACTCAGTAAGCTTACTTTATAATGACTTCAATACATATATGGAAGTTAATGATGTTATCTCGCTCATTAACTACATTAACTCTAACGGAAAAATCTGTAGTGGTGTAGGTATGCAATCTCACTTAAGCACAAAATATCCAAGTGTTGATTACTATACTGCTGCTTTAAAAGCATTTGTTAATGCTGGATTTGAAGTTCAAATCACGGAATTAGACGTTGTAAACACATCTGACGAGGACCAAGCAACTTACCTTTACAACCTTATGAAAAACATCTTAAATATCAAAAAAGCAGGCGGTAAAATCACAGGTATTTCTTACTGGGGTATTTCAGATGAAATCACATGGATTAAAGGTGAAAGACCATTATTATTCTCTCGCTTAGGAGAACCTAAGCCAGCTTATTATGAAGTTTTAAGAGCTTATACAGATGTTATGGGTGGCGGTTCTTCAAATCCAAATCCTAACCCTCCTACTAATACAGGTGCTTTAAGCGACGGTTGGTACTATATTAAAAACGTTAATGCTCAAAAATATCTTCAAGTAGCTAACAATGCTGGCGGAAATGGTATTAATGTTGAAATCGGCACAGGTACAGGTGTTAATGGTCAAAAATGGTACCTTACAAATACAGGTGATGGCTATATCACACTTAAAAATAGACAAGGTTTCATGTTAGACGTAGCTTATGGTTCAAAAGATGATGGTGCTAATATCCAAACATATTCTGCAAATAATGCTGATGCTCAAAAATTCAAATTAACAAATGTAGGTCCTTCTACTTTTGGTATCTTAACAAAAGTATCTAATGACCAAAAAGCATTAGACGTTTATAACTTCGGTACATCAGACGGTGCTAATGTATGTCAATGGGCTTACTACACAAACAAAAACCAACAATGGGTATTTGAACCTTGTAATTAATTGAATGCAAACTAAATCCTTTCTAAAAACTTTCATATAAAAAGGGAATGACAGCAAAACTGTCATTCCCTTTTTACTTTATAAATAACTTAAATCATATGGAGTAAATATATTATTTTAATGTAGCATTACTAACTGTTAAACCACTTCCACCACCAAGTTGGCAGCCAAATGTGTAGCTTGCACCATTTGCTAAGCTTGTTTGCCATGCTGGGCCTGTAACAGTATAAGTATTACCACTTTGACTTACAATTGTTGCATTCCAAACAGATGTAATTGGACGACTTGTTGTAAATGTACAAGTCCAATTATTTAAATCTTTGCCTGTAGTATTTGTAACTGTAATATCAGCTACTGCACCACTTCCCCAGTCAGATGTAATTTTAGCACTAACTGCATCTGTAGCTGGTTGTACTGGTTTTTCTTCTTCTGGTTTAGTTGTTGAACCTGTGCTTGAACTAGAGCCATTACATGGTTCTAGTACCCATACTTGATTAGGTCCACCCCAATAAGAATATTGTTGTACATTTGCACCAGGTGATGTAGATTTATCTTCTACATCTAAACCTTTAGTATCTGATGAACATTTTGTTACGATACCATATTGGCCATCTTTTTGTGTTTTAATTAACTTGAATAATTGTGCTGTTAGACCGTGAGGTGTATATACTTGAACATTTGTACTGTCCTCATTTTCACCATTAACTACGTC
>CALGWE010000058.1:0-1590 GCA_937935915.1 uncultured Clostridia bacterium | reverse complement strand
CTGAATGTATTGTAGTCAACTTAGGAACAAATGATACGAGTTATACAAAAGATCATGCAAGTCGTATTGCAGCATTTGGTGAAGGTTATTATGAATTTTTAAAAACAATTAGAGCGAATAATAAGGAGGCTATGATTATTTGTACATTAGGGGTTATGGGACAAGAATTATATCCTGAAATTAATAAACAAGTGGCACGTTTTAGCCTAGAACAAAAAGACTCTAAAATTATGGCTATGGCTTTTGAAGTCCAAGAGGAAGCAGATGGTATAGGGGCTGATTGGCATCCAAGTGAAAAAACACATCAAAAAATGGCGGCGCAGCTTACAGAGACAATTAGCAGCGTTATGGGATGGAAAGCGGCTAATAAGTAGGGTGAAATTTTTCGAAAAAGTGATATACTTCGGTATATCACTTTTTTGATTAGTAATTAATAAAAAATAAAAAGCAATCACATAGAAGCTATTATATTTGTAAATACTGTAATAAGTAACAAAAACTAATTTAATACATAAAACTTTTAAATATACTATATTTTTCATTTATAAATGTGTATAATAAGAGAGTATATGTAAGATAACGAAGGAGGAGTACTAAAATGGAAGAAAACAATCTCACCATGGCAGACTTAATGGCAGAAGTAGATAAATCAATGGCACGTATATATAGAGGACAAGTGCTTGAAGCAACAGTTATTCTTGTTCAAGAAAAAGGCGTAAGCGTTAATATTGGTTCACAAAAAGATGGTTTCATTCCTTGGGAAGAAATGTCATTCGAAGAAGTAGATAAAACAGCAGTTAAAGAAGGCGACAAATTTAACGTTGTTGTTGTAAAAATCGATGATGAAGAAGTAATCGTTTCTAAAAGAAAAGCAGAAGTACAAGCAACACTTGATGAAGTACAAAAAGCATTTGAAAACAAAGAAACATTTACAGTTCACATTAAAGAAGTAGTTAAAGGTGGGGTAGTGGCGCCATTTAAAGGACTTCGTGGATTCATCCCTGGTTCTCAAATTTCTCATACATATGTAGAGGATTTAAATGCATATGTAGGTAAAGATGTAGAAGTAGAAATCATTGAATTTGATCCAAAAGCTAAAAAACTTGTTTTATCAGCTAAAAGACTTTCTGCTGAAAAAGCAAAAGCAGCAAAAGAAGCTAAACTTGCAGCACTTGTTCCAGGAGAAAAAGTATCAGGTACAGTTACAAAATTAATGCCATACGGTGCATTCGTAGATTTAGTACACAACAATGAACTTTCATGGACACACATCAAACATCCTTCAGATGTTGTGAAAGAAGGCGACAAAATTGATGTAATCATTTCATCTGTTGATACTGAGACAGGTAAAATTGCATTAAGCCACAAAGATATGACAGTAGATCCATGGATCCTTGAAACAGCTAACTTAGAAAAAGATCAAGTACTTGAAGTAACAATTACACGCTTCGCAAGCTTTGGTGCTTTTGCTAAAATTAGTGAACATGTTGAAGGGCTTATCCACATTTCACAAATCTCAGAAAAACGTATTAACAAAGCTGAAGAAGTATTAGAACTTGGTCAAGTTGTTAAAGCTAAAATCGTTAATCT
>CALGWE010000057.1:0-21380 GCA_937935915.1 uncultured Clostridia bacterium | reverse complement strand
CTAGGATAGTACAGCATAATTATATTTATTAAATGGTTTATCTATAGTTAAAATTAATAATAGAATAGATATAAAATTTTAAATAAAATTTAAAATTAACTTAAGTATACGTTGATTATAGGAAAAATGTAGTTTATAGTTAGCATATATCGTTAATAGATAAGTGCTACTTTATAGAGGATAGATAACTTTTGTATAAGAGGCCAGTTATGACATAAAAATTAAAAGAAACATACTAGATGATTGTTTTTGATAATTTATTTTATAGTGTTCGTTGAGAAACTTAAAGGTATGGGAGAGAGAAAGATGAATATTAAGGATATAGCAAAAATTGCTAAAGTAGGTGTAAGTACTGTATCTAGAGTGCTAAATAATCATCCAGATGTAAGTGATGAGACAAGAGAGAAAGTATGGCAGGTTATTAAGGAAAATAATTATATACCTAATAATAGTGCAAGAGTATTAAAACAAACAAATACAAGGAATATTGGGGTGTTAGTTAAAGGGGTTTTCAACCCATTCTTCTCTGAAATATTAAAGATTATTAGTGGTGGCGTAGAAGCAGCTGGATATACTATGATTTTACAACATCATAATAATGAAAGTGATATTGACACATTATTAGGCTTTATTAAGGAAAAAAGGCTACAAGGTGTAATTTGTTTAGGAGGAAATTTCTTAGAATTAGATGATGAACATTTAGAAAATGTAGAGGCGGCCATTGTCTTAGTTTCTGTAGATTTAGTTAGAATAAAAAATCTGAAAAAGTGTTCATCAATTAGTATTAATAATAAAAAAGCAGCTTATGAAACAATAAAATATCTTATTGATAATGGACACGATCACATTGGGCTTGTATTAGGTGATAAAAAAGATACGGGAGTAGGTAAAGAACGTTTCGAGGGATACATAAGTGCATTAGAAATGCATGATATTGAATTTAGAAATCAATATATTATTTATGGGCAATACGATAGTGAGACAGCCTATAAACACACTATGGAATTATTGGAGAAACAAAAAGATATTACAGCTATTTTCTGTACATCAGATATCATGGCTATAGGTGTAGCAAAAGCTATTTTTGATTCAGGATATAAATTAGGAGAAGATATTTCACTTATTGGATTCGATGGGATGGACGTAGCAAAATATTATGAACCATCTATTGCCACAGTAAAACAACCTAAATATGAAATGAGTAATTTAAGTATTGAATTATTATTAAAATTATTAAATCGAGAAACTAAAAATCAACATATTACATTACCGGTAGAACTCGTTCAAGGAGGTTCATGTTCTCCCAACAAACGCAAGAAGTTATAAACATTTAGGGACAGGTCTTTAAAAGTGCTGCTAACAGCACATTTAAAGACCTGTCCCCTTTTTGCATATTTTTCGAGAGATTACAAATAATTGTTATGTATATGCAGAGAGTTGAGAAGGAGAAAGGGGAATGAGAATGAGTCGGATAAGTAATATTTTTTCTGTTTATATAAATATTGTGATGCTATGTATTGGTTTATATATGGCTTTTGTTCAGGGGAGAAACTTATTAGAAGTGGAGCATATGGAAGGAGAGGCAAGTGTTGTTAGGATTATTGGGTGGATTTATATTGTGGTTTCAATTATTGGTTTTATTATAATGGCAGTATTTTGATGGTGTGTTTGTGTACTGGAAATTTAAATTATAATAAGAAAGGATAGCGTATGAAAAATAAGAATGACACTAGTAATGTACGTACTGTAGAAGATTCTTGGCATGATAGTGAAAATAAAATAGATATACCTTTAGCAATGAACCTTGATGAGAATATAGAAAAGATAAATATGTTGTTTGAAAACTGTACGGATATTGTTAAGAGGGAGGTGGAGTTAGGAACTGATAAAAAGATTAGAATTTATGGGGTATATACAGATGGTTTAGTTAATCGAGAGATTTTGGAACACTATTTGCTTAGCGTTGCATTTGATTATAAGAATTCAGAATGTGAAATTGAAGATCATAGAACACCTACTCAAATTATTATGCAACATTTTTCTGCAACCTTTGATGTTAAAGAAGTAAATAAAATGGATGATTTGATTAAGGCAATTTTATCTGGCGATAGTGCTATTTTTGTTGATCAATCTGATAAAGGGTTAGTCATTGCAACAAAGGGGTGGCCTGGAAGAGGAGTAGGCGAACCAAATGCTGAGAGCGTTGTTAGAGGTCCAAGAGATGGTTTTACTGAGACTATTCGATTTAATACAGTACTTGTAAGAAGACGTATTCGTGACACTAAACTCAAAGTAAAAATGATGAGTTATGGCACAAGAAGTAGAACGGATATTGCCATTATGTATATGGAGGATATCGCAAAGCCGGAGCTTGTAGAAGAAGTGGAAACTAGACTGAATAAGTATGTGGTTGATGGCGTTTTTGATAGTGGGTACATTGAACAATTAATTGAAGATAGTTGGAAAAGCCCATTTCCACAAACCCAAGCTACAGAAAGACCTGATAAGTTTGCGGCAAGTTTATTAGAAGGTAAGGTTGGAATTATTGTAGATAACTCACCGTTTGGAATCATTGTACCAGCTACATTGAATGCGTTTTATCAGGCTTCAGAGGATTATTATCAACGTTGGCAAATTATGAGCTTTATAAGAATTCTACGTTATTTAGTCTCATTTTTGTCATTTACATTACCAGGATTATATATTGCAATCTTAAATTTCCAACCTACAATGTTGCCAACACCTTTTGCGGTATCTATTGCTGCAGCACGGGAAGGGGTAACGTTTTCAACGGTGACGGAGATAGTAGTTATGGAATTGATATTTGAACTGTTTAGAGAAGCAGGAATTAGGGCACCAGGAGCTATTGGACATGTGATTGGACTAGTTGGTGGGATTGTTATAGGACAGGCAGCAGTAGATGCTAATATTGTTAGTCCAATGATTATTATTATTATCTCACTTACTGCAATTTGTACATTTGCAGTACCCGATTATAGTTTAACATCTGCTTTTAGGCTTATTCGTTATATGTTTATAGCGTTATCAGCATTTCTTGGATTATATGGATTTTTAATAGCCTTTTTAATTACATTTATTCATTTATCATCTCTTGAAAGTTTCAATGTACCATATCTTGCACCATATAACATTAGTGATCGTAACGGCTTTAATGATTTAAAAGATACGATTCTTAGATTTCCAACATTCATGCAAACAACAAGACCTATTTATGCTAGAGCCGAGCAAAGAAGGCGTTTGCGCGTAAAAGGAGATAATGTACAAGATGTATCGCCAGGTACAAATAGTGGTGTGACTAATGGACAAGTGAGCAGAAAGAATGAAGATAAGTCTGGTCAAAATGGAAAATGAAAGGAGAACTAATAAATGTTTACGCATAATGGCAGGGTATCCGTAAGACAAGTAGAGATTTTTTTGATACTTCAAATGCTGAATACAACTATTTTGTTTCTACCTAAAATAGCTGGAGACTATGTGGGGAGAAATGGTTATATACTTCCTCTTTTAGCAATTATATTAGGCGTTATCTATATTTTTTGTATTGAAGGGATTACAAAGCAATTTCCAAGGGATACTTTAGTTGAATTTTTACCTAAGATTGTGCCAAAGTTTATAGCCTATATAATTATCATTTTATTTGTGATTAAGATAGCGATTATAACAGGACTTGAAGCTAGAATGTTGGGAGAGATGATTTCACAGGTGTTACTTCCTAAGACACCAGTACAGCTTATCATCTTAGTAATGTTATTAACTGTAGCATATCTTGTGAAATCAGGAATTGAAGCTATAGGAAGAATGGGAGAGGTACTTATTTATTTCATAGCAGTACCACTTATTTTAGTGTTTTTATTAGTAGTTCCACATGGAGAATATATGCAACTTATGCCATTCTTTCAAACTAATCTAAGGGGAATTGGAGTAGGGACTTTTGTTGTAAGTTTAATTTTCATGCCTCTTGAAATTATGTTAATGTTAGCAGGCTTAATGAAAGAAACCAAAAAGGTTAGACGTGCAATGCTAGTAGCGGTTATAACTATTGGAATAGCAAGTGCTATTATTGTACTTTTAACATATGTTGGTGTTGGGTTTAATGAAACACAAAGACAAGTATGGCCTGTATTAACACTTATGCAAAGTATGAGTTTGAATGGTTCAATGGTAGAAAATCAAGAAATTCTAATGATGACAGGTTGGATTTTTAGTATTTTCATATATCTTAGTTCAGGAATTTATTTTACTTCATTAATAGGAAGTAGGAGTTTTAAATATAAGAGAGAAAATATATTTGTGTTACCGCTTGTACCCATAATTTATTTTATTGCAATGGTACCTGAAAATTTAGTAGCAGTTTATGATTATTACAATAAATTTCAATATTATTTCGGCATATGGTTCATATTACCTATTCCTCTTATACTTGCGCTTATAGCTAAAGGAAGGAGGAGTTCATATGCAGAATAGAGTAAAATGGGGTGTTATGACATTATTAATTCTAAATATATCATTTATCTTAACTGGTTGTTGGGATAGTGTGGAAATTAATGAAAGAAATGTAGTAATGGAAATTGCAATAGATAAAAATCAAGATGCTGATCAAACTCAACCGATTAATAAGCGGGACAGTTATCAAATTACTTATACAATACCAGATAGAGCTAAACTTTCAGGAAAGGATAGTTTAGCAGAAGATGTGAAAAGTGCCGTTGTAACTACTACTCCAACAATTGAGACAAGCGTAGATGAAGTGGAAAGTAAATCTCAGAACACCATTTCATTTAGTCATACACAAGCTATTGTCTTGGGTAAAGAGTTAATGAAGGATGCAGAATTATTTAGAGGTGCAATAGATGGACTTATACGAAATATGGAAATAAGCCGAACCACGAATATCTTAGCTACTACAGGAGAAGCAGGGAAACTAACACAAGGAGAAAATAAGCAAAATCCTATTTTAGGGTTGTACGTAATGAAATATTTTAATAATGCAGAAAGACCTGTAAGTTATGCCAAAGAACAGTTAGTTGGTAATTTGATAAGAGAGATACAAGATACTAATATTACTACAATTCCAGTTATTAGCACTGATGAAAAGGATTCTATAGAAATTGGAGGAGCAGCAGTTATAAAAAATTATGAGTTAGTAGATTTTATTGGAAGAGATATAGTACGTGGCCAATTATTTATCGAAGGCAAAATTAATCAAGTGCCTATAGTTGTAGAGTACAAAGGAAGTCCACTGACTTATATAATTGACAAAGAACGTTCAAAAATAACATTTAATAATAATGGAGAGATATCAGAGGGCAATATAGAAATCTTAACAGAGGGTAATATAACAGAATATGTTTCTACAAACATTAAGAACATATTTAGTGTAGAAGATATTAATCAAATCACTACACTGTTACAAGAGGAAATAAGACATCAAGTCATGGTGGCAGTTAATAAATCAAAAGAACTCAATGTAGACTTTCTTAAAATAGGCTTACAAATGTATCGCAAACACCCTAAACAATGGCAAAAGTATGAATCAATATGGGACAAAGAAGGCTATAAATCATTCCCAATAAATGTTCAAGTAACTTCAACTATTAAAAATACCGGAATAATACAATAATGGATATTTGATGGATATTTAGGGACAGGTCTTTGATAAGATTTAATAATATTTAGGGACAGGTCTTTAATAAGGTGGGGATTTGTTATAAAAATAGAAAAAGATATTTTTAAATGTGAAATGATTAAAAAATAATGTAGTGGCAATGCTTATAAACAAAAAAGCAGGAGATAGCATATGCCGAGAGTAAGAAGAGAAAAGTGCCCAAATAGTATATATCATGTAATTGTTAGAGGGAATAATAGAGAGGATATATTTAAGGATTATGCTGATCGCATAGGATATTTAAAACGATTAAAGCATTATAAAGAGAAGTTTAAGATGGAGATATATGCCTATTGCTTGATGACAAACCATGTCCATCTAGTAATTTATGATAATGGGCAGGATATATCTAAATTTATGCAAGGACTTAGTTTAAGCTATGCTATTTATTTTAATAAGAAGTACGATCGTTGTGGTCATGTGTTTCAAGGACGCTTTACAAGTTTAATGGTACGAAGTGATGAGTATTTTGTTTATGTATCTAAATATGTACACCGTAATCCAGTTAAAGCTAATATTGTAGGTGATGCACTTGAATATAATTGGTCAAGCTTTAAGGCATATATAAGGGAGAAGGATAAATTAGAAATTGTGAGTACCAGTAGATTATTAAATTATTTCTCAGAAGATAAGAGAGAAGCTAGAACACGGTATTTATCATATGTTCGAAGTGTTGAGGATGAGGGAGAGGAAGAAGCTGCAAGTGCATTAGAAAAGATGCATTCGATTCGAAATGAGGAAGATATTAAGGAGCAAGAGGTAACGAGTGACAAAGTTTTTAAGGCTGTGCAACAACAATTTAAAATAAATAAGCAGGAGATAGTGCAACGTAATAATAGAAAGTATAGATATCAAAGAGATATGTGTATTTATTTAATTGCACTATTAACAGGGATGTCATATGAAAGAATTGGTAAAATGTTTTATATTAAAGCTTCTGCTATTGGAATAAGTATTAAAAGAATGATAGAACGGATGGTTAGGGAAGATAGAGCTTTAAATCAAATAAATGAAGTCATGAAAATAATTTATAGTTAGACATGTGTATAAATTATTTAATTTAAGGCAAGGCTTTAGTCAGGAAAAGAAGAAAAGGAATACCAGGGGGAGATAAAAATGAGTAAATTGGGTGAGTTATTAGAAGTTAAGAAGAATAGAACTAACTATATCTATATAATAGTGTTAATGCTAGCATTTGTTGCATGTATTAGTGTAGGAATAATTACAGTATATGCTAATGGAGTAAACAAGGATTTAGCTGAGAGTATGTTACGATTTCATGTAGTAGCAAACAGTGATAGTACAGAGGATCAGTTACTTAAGCAACAAGTAAAAGATGAGATTATAGCGTATATGGAGCCATTATTAAAAGAAGCTAAAAACATTGAGGAAAGTAAGATGATTATTCAAACACATACAGATGAGATTGAAAATGTAGCAGGGCGTGTAATAAAGAATTGGGGAAAAGACTATGAGGTTCAAGTGTTTTTAGATAAAGCAAATTTTCCAACAAAAGCTTATGGTGATATCGTTTTACCAGCAGGGCAATATGAGGCTTGTCGTGTAATTATAGGTGAAGGTAGAGGACAAAACTGGTGGTGTATCATGTTTCCACCATTATGTTATGTAGATGCTGCAACGGGAGTAGTTCCAATAGAGGGTAAAGAGGAACTGCAAGAGCAGCTAACATCAGAGCAATATAATCTTATTTCTAAGTCAGAACGTCCTTATGAAATACGTTTTAAAGTTGTAGATGCAGTGAATTCATGCTTGCATAAGGAAAATTACAAGGATGGTAATGAACACTAAAGTTTTACGGTTAAAATATGGATTGTGTGGTTGAATAATAAATAATAACGTACTAAAATATAATAATAACATATAGGAAAATACTAGATAATATAGGTTCTGTAAATAGGAGGAACACAATGAAAAAGAATGTATTATTATTATTCGGAGGATGCTCATCAGAACATGAGGTATCACTTAAGTCAGCTACAACTATTTTAACTAATATTGATAAAACTAAATATGAAGTACATCCAGTAGGAATTACTAAAGAAGGTAAATGGTTATTATACAAAGGTAATGATTTAGACCTTACTAAAAACGGATGGCAAACAAATGGTATTCCTGCAATTCTTAGCCCAGATGCAACACAAAAATGTCTATGGATTTGCAAAGAAGGGAATACAGAACAAATTAAAATTAACATTGATGTAGTATTTCCAGTATTACATGGGAAAAACGGAGAGGATGGAACAATCCAAGGTCTTTGCCAATTAGCACAAATTCCATTTGTAGGATGTGGTGTATTAGCATCAGCAATTTCAATGGATAAAGCATTTACTAAAATAGCAGTAGCAACAAAAAATGTTCCTCAAGCGAAATATGTAATTGTAAAAGATAAAGAATTAGTAGATATTCATCAAGTGGTAGAAAAGATTGAAGCTGCTTTTGACTATCCATATTTTATTAAACCAGCTAATGCAGGATCATCAGTAGGTATATCTAAAGCTAAAAACAAAGAAGAGTTAGTCGATGGTTTAAGAGAAGCTATGAAACATGATAAAAAAGCATTAGTTGAAGAAACTATTGTAGGTAGAGAAGTAGAAACAGCTGTATTAGGAAATGAAGAGGTAAAAGTTTCAGGTGTGGGTGAAATTTTAGCAGCAGCGGAATTTTATGATTTTGATGCAAAATATAATAATGCAGAATCAAAAACGGTAGTAGATGCAGATTTACCAGAAGAAACAAAAGAAAAGATTAGACAATACGCAAGAGATGTATTTGATGCAGTAGAAGGAAAAGGTATTTCACGAATTGATTTCTTTGTAAAAGAAGATGGTGGAATTATATTTAATGAGCTTAATACATTACCAGGTTTTACATCTATTAGTATGTATCCAATGCTTTTTAAAGCAGCAGGTATTGAAATAACAGAACTTATAACTAATTTAGTTGAACTTGCAAGCTTATAATTAAGTTCATAATAGACATATAGTATAGAATATAATAAGGTTATTTGTGATAGAATATGTACCGCAAATAACCTTATTATATTGCTAGGAATATTATATAATTAATTAAATTTATGATTAATAAACGATAGTATAGAGGAAAAGTTAATGAAACAAGTAACAATAAAAGTATATGATAAACAAACATACGACACACATTTTGATACAAATGAAGTAAGTTATAAAGGTCAACTTGCTTTTAAAAATGATGGAATATTTATTACTTATAAAGAAACTGAAAATAATGTTACTACAATGATAAAAGCTAAAGATAATAAAATATCTGTAAAACGATATGGTGGAATGAAAGCAGATTTATCTTTTGATAAGGAAATGCCACATAAAACAATTTATTATACACCATATGGAGAAATGGAAATTCAAATAAAGACACATAAATGTGACACGTATATTTTAGAAAAAGGGATTAAAATCTATATTGAATACTCTATCTGGATGCAAGATAAAAAAGTAAGCGATAATATATATATGCTTGTAGCCAACTAATAAATGGGGACAGGTCTTTAAAATTCATGTTTGATACCCAAACATGAATTTTAAAGACCTGTCCCCATAAACTTAATATATGGTTGAACCGATATATAAGACAGGGTTATAAATACAATAGGAGGTAGAGTGTATGAAGAAACGATGGTTTATGATGGGTTCTATGATGCTAGCTGTGAGTATAGGTTTAAGTACAATGGCTAGTGTACCAGTATATTATGATCAACAAGAATATATGGATACATTATATGACAATTATTCTGAAGACCGAGGAATTGTTATAGAAAACAATCCTCAATTAGGATATATAACATATAGAAATAGTAATGGGGCAACAATTACAAGAAGTTATTATGCTAATGAAATTAGTGTAGAAAAGCAACCTTATTATGAAACTGAAGATAAAATCGGTTATTTAGATGAGATGTTCCCTTATTTTAAATATGATTCAAGAGATACGACAATAGGAAGCATTAAAGCTGGTGATTGTATCTATATTAGGATGGATAAAGATAAATATGTTACATATATTAGTGCGTACAATGATTATATAATGCGTTATGCTAAAGTAAATACATTTAATTTTAATTCGGAAGGTGCAACTAATATTATTCTTGAAGATGAAAAAGGAAATATTTATTCATATGATTTAGATTTATCAACTCCTGTGACTAAAGGTGGTGTACCTGGTTCAATTAGTATAATTAAGCCTGGTGATTGGGTGAAAATATTAGTTTCACAAAAGATATTAGGTGAAGGAATTATAGAAGAAAATATAGAAGAAGTTGTCGTTGATAATGACACACGTATTATTTCTAATATTTATAGAGGGCAAGTTACTGCTATTGATAAATATAAGAACCTATTAAATTTGAAGAATGCACAAGCATTAGGAAAGCTTAATTGGGGAAGTTATAATAATTTACTACGTCTTAATATTAATACACAAAATATAAAATCCTACTTAATTGGTAATCAGGTTTCATTAGATTATATAAGTAGAAATCTAAAAAATGCCCAAGGATATGCATATGTTGCTGCTGAAAATTACAAGGGGAAAGAGTATGCAGCTAAAATAAATTTCCAAAGTAAGTTACAAAACACATTGGAACCATCCACAGTAACATATGCTTCATCAGGAGTTATTAAATTATTATCAGGAGAAACTTTATATGTTGCAGAAGATGCAATTATTGTTAGAGATAATAAATTAGTTGAATCACATAATATTATGGTTGGCGATGTATTACAAGCAGTAGTAACTGGTGGAAATAAATTAGCAGTAGGAAAGGTTTCGAGTGATGTAACAACAGCATCATTAGAAGTATTTAGAGGTAGAATTAAGAAAATTAAGGATAGCGAAGAATTCCAATTTGAGACATTCTCATTATTAGACGGAAATAAATGGTACTTCCATCCAACACCACGTACATTCTCTATTGATGTAGATACTAAATTCTATGATGAAGGGGGCTATGTAGCAGGTGGAATAGAAAAATTCTTAGCATATGGTGAAGAGTCAGAAGTAGATAATGTATATACTGTAGTTGCAGTTGGTGATAAAGCACAGATGGTTGTAAAAATGCCTTATGTAACTAACGCTGCTAAGGGACAGGTCTACAAAGTTGATGATAATAGTATTGGTATTAAAGATGTGTACTACTATCATAAGAGCCAAAAGAAATGGCTTGAATATAGTAAGAAAAATATAGGAGCAACTATTAATGTAGGGGCAAATAGTATAATAATCAAGGATGGAAAGGTTATCCCTCCTAGCAAGTTACAAAAGGGTGACATTATTAGTGCTATGATATCTACTAATTTAAAAGATACAACAGGTAGTGCCGACGGTTATATTATAATTGTAGAAAATTAGGAGGAACCAATGAGAAAAATATTTGCATTAGGCCTAAGTTTTATGTTAATAACAAGTTCTATTTATGCTGCTGAAGGTGAGATGGGATATTTTGGTGGAATTAGTTCAGGTATTAAACTAAAAACATCAACAGAATTAGCACAAACAAATACAAAGAAAGTTTCAAAGTATACATTACCATATAAAGAAAATGTATATCTTTCAGGTAAAGCAGAAACAGTAGAGGGAACTATTGAAATAAAACCGGGAAAAGAGATGGATAAAGAAGCTGGTGTAGGAAGTTACACAGAATCATATGTTATGAGAGGTCAAAACGCTACTAATACAACAAGGGTAACAAGATCAATCACATTTGAAACACAATATGTATATGATGCAACTTTAAAACAAGCTAAAAAAGTATCTACAGTTAAAAAATGGAGTGAAACAGTTGTAGCAAATGGTACAACATATAAATTAGATAGTGATAAATCTAGTTATACAAAAAGTATATTAGAGGATTACACTCCAGGAGTATTGTATTATAGAGGTGATGTTCAATATGATGCTGTATATACTGCTGGAAGTAATAGTGAAGTAACAGTATCTGTATTTGGTCCTATTTATGGATATGAACAAGCATTTGCTAAATCAGAGACTCAAAGAAGAACGATTACAATAGATCGTGGAAATGGAGAAGGTTACTCAATAGAGGAAACTCCAACATATACGGTTCATAGAGATATACAGTATGATACAAATGAACCAACAGCCATTAGTATGAGTGGAAATTACAAGGAAATTATTAGAAATGAAGGTGCATTAAGCTATAATATTTTACAAGGTAGTCCAATATTATATGATGATGAGTTATCAGGTATGATTAGTGTAGAAAATACACCAACAATCGAACAACTTGCATTACCAACTAATTTAAATCTGCAAGGGCATCCTGCAGAAACACAGATTAAGAAAATGTATAGTATGAATATATTCAATGATAATGCGGCTACATTCTCACCAAATCAAGTAGTTACTAAAGGTGAGTATATTAGAATGTTAGTTACAGCGTTACAAATAGAATTGCCAGAAGATACAACTGCTAAAAAGGGGTCTTCAGGAACATCTAAAAAGAAAAAAGTAGAAGTATCACCATTTACAGATATAAGAGAGACTGATCCAAATTATAGATATGCAGTAGCAGCCTATAATGCAGGATTAATCAGTGGAGGCACCTTTGGAGGTAGTACATATTTAACAAGAGAAATGATGTATTTATATAACATTCGTGCTATAGGATTAGAAAGATTAGGATTAGCAACGATGGACGCATATACACCATTTATAGATGATAAAGAAATTTCATCATGGGCAAAGAGTTCTTTATATGCAGCTAGTAAATTAGGGATTATTACAGTAAGCAATGGGTATATTTTCCCTAAAAAATATGTAACAAAAGCAGAATGTGCAACATTCTTAGATCAATTCATAGATTATTTGAGATATGATTTACAAAAAGATTATAATGACAAAATGTTAATTAATTAGTTAATAGAATAGATAAGAAAAGGGTTATTTCACTTAATTGAAAGTGGAATAACCCTTCTTTATTTTATATCATACTAGAAGCAATATTAAAGACCTGTCCCCAAATTTATATCCCCCAAAACCTATATCCTAGAAATTAATGAGTGAGATCTTCGATAGTGGCAATGAGTTCTTGAGGAGACATTGTATTTGGTACATTAATACGTTTTAAACGTGAACTTTGAAGACCTGTCCCCGATTTGGCTAATTTGGTGATTTGGAAGTTTACACCTTGGGTTGTTAGGATTTTACGAGTGAGGTAGGTATTGCGGAACTGAGGATAGGCGAAGGTGAATGTGTCACGTTTGCCTAAATTTTGTTCTAAGATACCTTTTGAGATGGAAATGTGATATTTAACATCTCGTAGTGAGAGATGAGTAAATGGTGTATGATTGTATCCATGTGATTCGATGTCTATTAAACCGCTTGCTTCCATTTCTCTAGCTGCATTAAAGCCGAAGTGTCTATCTGTATTTTCTTGTTGCATGTAATAAGGAGATACAAATAATGTGGCCGGAATATTATATTTTTTATAAATAGGGTAGGCTAATGTATAGTTGTTGAGATAGCCATCATCCATAGTAATTAAAATTGGCTTTTCTGGTAGACCGGCCTTACCTTCTAGATAGTTTTCTAAATCATAGAAGCTAATAGGTGTGTAATTATTATCTAGTAGTCCTTTGATTTGACTTTCAAATACGTTTGTTTCAACACAGCTGTTTTCATCCTCTGGTGCAACAGTATCGGCGATTGTGTGATACATAAGAATAGGAATATATTCAGATGTATAACTAGGTTTTTGATCTAATGTATAGGTGTTTTGAAGCCTAGCTGGACGTGCCTTAACATTATCATTATTAATTATTAAATCAATACTAGGTGCTTTGATAATAGTATCTAAATTGTTATAGGCTAAAGCTTTAAAACGATTGATACCATTTGGCAATACATTAGTGTCTAATTTTAGCTCATAAGGATAATAGGCTTGTACCTTAAATAACTGTGAATTAATGCGATAGTTAATATAAGCTATATTTTCATTTTTGTCTTTAGAAGCCTTTAATAGTGGTGAATCAGGTGACATTATGATTTCTACGTCATTAGATAAAGTATCATAATCCTTTAAAGTTACATAAGGAGATTTATTTGTGATTTCTCCTGGTTTTGTTGTAATCCAAGGCTTTGAAATAAGATGCTCATAAGTACTGATATAGCGTTTATCTAAAGTTGGAAGTAGTGAAGCATTTACATCCTTAAGCCATTTATTACGACTAAGTGTAACGTAAGGTGTATAAATAGTTGTAATACGTGGATATTTGATTGCTAAATTATAATAAACATAATTAATAATTTTAGCCCCTATTGAGCTATCAGAGATATTATTTTGATAAATGACATCGTTTAGTATTAAAGTAATAGAATCATCCAATGTATTATAAATCTTATCAAGTGTTTTTAAATCATCAATTGAGGAAATAGTGAACCCCATATACGAACTATTTAAGCTTTGGTATTTTTTGAGCGTATGATTTAAAGAGCTGCTAGAAATCTCAGTTTGAACGTAAGGAATAAGCTGAACGTTGGATAAGTTATTAGCCTTAAGTGTAGTATTTAAGTCTGCAAAAATATCAATATAAGCTCCAGTAGTAATATTTTCTGCAGGTAACACAGACAAAAATATAGCGTTATTATTTGAAGGTAAACTATTTGATAGTAGTTGAAGGTCTTCTAATAATTTATTTGTGTTTGATTCTAAGTCTTGTGTATCAATAGATAGATTAGGTGAAGAAATGGAGTCGAAGGAATTATTAATAATCCCCATAGTTACTTCATGCTCATAGGGTAGAATAGACGATAGGGTAAATACTGGTTTGGTATCGGGTATTAATTGCATAATATCTACGGACTTATTGTAGCTTTGCCAAATAGGCCAAGTTATAAATATTAAGCATATAAGTATAAGTGATAAAATAAATATTAAGCTAAACTTAAGCTTGTTTTGATATAGTCTTTTTTGGTTAGAAGACATAATAACCTCCAATATAGTATAGTATTGGTTATATTATAATGCATATTTATATGAAGCTACAATAAAGCTATAGCAATATATTTTCGTTGCTTTTAAAGGGGAAAAAATATAAAATTAATGTTAGAATTTAGTTGAAAAATAAGTACTTGTTTATAAGGACACAAGTAGCTAACAATAAAGGAGGCAGATATGCAGGGAATGTTAGAAAATGAAAAAGTCCAGCAAGAAGTACAGAATACAAAACAAAAACTCAGAATGGGCACAAGAAAAAAAATACAACTTAATTGGATATGCACTATAGCACTTATACCTATAATTGCTATGTTTATTACACTTTCAACATTTTATATACAACCAGGTTCATCTAGAGCGGTTTTAAAACTAATAGGTGAACAACCACTTATATTATTAGTCAATTATTTACCCCCACTTATAGCGCTCATATTATTATATTTTGTAATCAATAATTTATTTTATGCAGCAGCAATAACCAGTTTTATCTTTAATGCAGGTTCTCTAGTGAATAGATTAAAAATTGAACTAAGAGATGATCCGTTTGTACCAAGAGACTTTCAATTAGTTCAAGAAGCAGTGAATACAGTATCAGATTTTCAAGTAAAAATAAAATATGATTTATTAGCATTAATTATTTTAGCGGTAATAATGTTTTTAGTAATAGGATATTTTATAAAAGCAAAGAAATTGAAAGGACGTACACGAATTATAGGATGTGTAATTGTAGTAATAGTTACATTCTTTGCAAATAAATATATTTATAGTTCAAAACAGGTATATTACAATAAACTTCATGTAAGTAATAGAAGTTATATTAGTAGGGTATTTAATGAGTTAGGATTTACATATTGTTTCTTATATAATTTAAATAGTTACCCTGTAGAAAAACCAGCAAATTTCTCAAAAGAAGAAGTTGAAGATCTTATAAAAACATATACAACTTCAGAAAGTGCAATGCCAGAAGAAAAGCCTAATGTCATATTCATTATGAATGAAGCATTTTCAGATATAGGTATGAATGAAGTCTTTACTTATACACCAGAAGAAGATCCATATAAATATTGGAGAGAAATTACACAATCAAAAAATAGTATAGCAGGACATATTGTAGTGCCTGGTTTCGGTGGTGGAACAGCTAATACAGAGTTTGATGTTATGACAGGTATGCAAACAAACATGTTAAATAGTGTACCGACATCTGCATTTAGAGTAGTGGGTAGAAACACACAAACAATTGCCAGAGTACTTGCGGGAAATGACTATCAAACATTATTTATGCATCCAGGGGATAGTTGGTTCTACAATAGATACAGCGTATATAAATATTTTGGTATGACAGAAAGTATTTTTAACGAAGCCTTTACTAAAGAAGATAAAAAAGGGAATATGGTTGCAGATAGCGTATTAACACAGCGTATTATTGAACAGTTTGAAGCACATACAGCTGATGATTCAAAAGGACCTTTATTCTCATACATTACATCTATTCAAAATCATATGCCATATACTGTAAGAAAATATGGTGATTTACCAATAGCAGATGTAAAAGTATCAAAAACTATTTCACAAGAGGCAAAAGACTTTTTATCTGTATATATGGAAGGTATTAGAGATGCTAACCAAATGATTAAAGATCTTACAGATTACTTTGAAGCACAAGATAAGCCAGTAGTATTAGTGTTCTTTGGCGATCATTTACCAAACTTAGGAGATAACTACTTATCATATAAAGAATTAGGAGTAAATGTAGGTGATGAAACAAGTGTAGAAAATATCATTAATACATATTCAACGCCTTATGTAATTTGGTTAAATGAACAAGCAGCTCAAATGATTAATTTTGAAGAGAAAAAAGAAACTCTAGATTTACCAGAGGATAATCGAATTAATGCCAACTATTTAGGTGGAATGGTATTAGAATTACTAGGTTATTCAGGACAAGATCCATTCTTCGATTATATTAATGAATTAAGAAAAGAAGTTCCGGTTATTTATAAAGAAAATTATAAAACCATTGATGAAGGGTATACAAAAGAACTAGAAGAATATGAACAGACAAAAGTTAGTAACTTTAAAAACTGGGAATATTATAAAATGAGATTTGAAAAAGTAGAATAAAATTTGAAAGAAAAAAGAGGGAATTTTTTATAAATTTCCTCTTTTTTCTTTTATAAAAAAGTAGTAATATAAAAATAGAACATATGTTCGATTTGCGTTCAGGTATAAATACAGGGAGGAAAAGTTATGGAGGAACGAGAAGAGGCTAATAAGATGGTTATAGGTCAATCTAAAAATAAAGGAATTGTTGTAATGCCTTTGGAATTAGATTTTGGAGCAAGCCATCAAGTTATAGAAATACAAAAAGATTCAAATTGTAAAGCATTACTAGGTTATAACCTAGATGACGAAAAAATGATTTTATTAAAGGAAGCGTTAAAAAGAGCTGATAAAGTTTTAGTATATCGATTAAATACAGGAACACATGCAACCTATGTAAGTAGAAATTTTAGGATAAGTGCTAAAAGTTCGGGGAGTAGAGGTAATGATATATCAGTAAAACTTATTCCATTTACGAGAGAAAATTGGGGACAGGTCTACAAAAATGATAATGAAGAAGAGTGGGGACAGGTCTACAAAAATGGGGGTGAGAAAGAAAATGAGGGACAGGTCTGCAAAGCTGCTGTTGTGACGTTGATTAAAGGAGAGTGTGTGGATTGGCAAGTGATTGATGGGGAGACAGAGGTTCGAAATAATGATTATGTGAGCTTTCTGGGGAATATTGAAGAGGTGTTAATGGGAGAAGAGAGAGAGTTAGTATTAAGTGGGGGAAATAGTTATAAGGCTAAGGAGTCAGATTGGGAGGAGTTCTTTGAAACTATAAGAGGGTATGAGTGGTGTGTTATGGGGGTAACGGAAGAGCTAATTAAGATAAAGCAAAGGACAACGGAGTTTATTAGAGAGTTGAGAGAAGCAGGACGAAGTGTATATGGTGTAGTAGCCAATTATGAGGTGGCAAATTGTATGGGGATTATTTCTATTGCAAATGGGGTTAAACTTGAAAATGGACATGTATTAAATAGAAATGAATGTGTTGCATGGATGGCTGGAAAGATGGCTAGCTTTAAATTAAAAGCAGATGAAGTGGATAATATTTACGAAGGGGCAATCGATAGTGATAAAAAAGTTACACGTGCGCAGCTTAATAAATGGACAAAGCAAGGACAGATCATATTTTATAAAGTAAGAAATCGTGTAGCGATAGTAGAAGATGTTAATACATTTAAGGCTTTTACACCTAAATGGGGAGAGGTATATAGGGAAAATGCTTTTATCAGGTTAGTAGATATTATGAAAGAAGATTTTCATAAGTTAATGAGGATTTATTATGTAAGAGATATTAGACTAGGGAAGAGCAGAGAAGAAAGCAAAATATATTTTAAAGAGATTTGCAGTAAATATCTTTGTGCATTACAGAGTAGAGGAATATTATATGAAGTTAATGTGGATAGGGATTTAGAAGTGTTTTTGGCAGAGGATGTAGAAGGAATAGATATTAGCCTAATTTTAAAAGCTGATAAGATTAAAGATAAAACATATGTGGAGATTCCGTATAATAGCTTAATAAGCTAATAAAATGATAAATCAATAAGTTAATAGGTTTATAGATTGACAAGCTATAAGCTTATAGAGTTGTAAGTTAATGGAGTTATAGATAGGTAGATAGATAGATGGCAGGCAATTAATAAGATGAGGGGGTAATAAACTAATAGAGTCATAACTTTAGAAATTGATAGAGTAGGATACCTATAAAGTACAAGGAGCAGAGTGTAGTGAATGGCTGTATAAGTAATTGATTGAACGAGTTATACGGTCATTTTAAGATTGTAGGGTGTTTTAGTAAGACACAAGTATAGTTGCAGTAAATAGACAAGATAAAGTTTGATATAGAAAAGTAGGGAACAGCGGTGGGGGAATAGTGATCAGGAAATGAGAAATGCATGAGACATAAGAGTGTGTAAGAAGTATGTGAGATGGAATGAGAAATATATGAACTTGCATAAGAAAAAGTACATATAGAATAAGAACTATAAGTTATAGAATTGAAGTGAGATGGTGGAGATATTAGTAATGGCTAATAAGATGTAGTTTAAGTATAAGAGGAAAACTGAAATAACGGATTAAAATCATACAATGATTTAAAGTAGGAAGTTATACGGACATTGAAAGATAAATAAAGTGAGGTTGTATCAAAAAAATATTAAATAAATGTTAATTTTGTTAAGTAATTATTGGTAAAATAAACTACAGTATAATATATAAAGTTATATGCATATCAAGGCATAAGGCCTAGTTTAACATTAAAGTGGTAATCATTATAAATGATAAGAAAATATGTATAACTCGCTATTCCAGTAAATGGCTGTTGAAATAAAAGAAGGCCTTAAGCTATAATAAGGTCACGGAACACAGAGGTGTTCGAAATCGCAAAATGTAAAAAAGAGATTACAACATATTACAAAGTATTACATAAATATTAACTATGTAATATGTAAATATAAAAGATAGAATCACTCAGTTAGTTAGTAGGTATGTACTAAATATAGCACTTTAAATTTAACAGATACACAAATCTCTTGGATATATGTATTTTGCAAAACTTATAACTTACAAACAAACTTAAACTCAGACATAATTAGGAGGACTAGACAATGAAATTACGTCAAAAATTAGCAGTAGTTCTTGCATCAGCAATGGTTGTATCAGCTGTGCCAGTTGTAACAATGGCAGCTTCAAAAAACAGCTTAACAAAAGAAACTCTTAACTTAGCAAAAGATGAGATCACAACATCAAACGCAGTTAAAGTTGAATTCAAAGATAGCAAAGAAGGACAAAAAGAAGTATTCTATTTAGAACTTGAAAATGCAGAATGGAACTTCACAACATTAGATTCAAAAGATGGTACAGTAAACGGAGACATCGTAACATTCGCAAACGGAACAGTTTACGAAAAACAATCAGATGAAATCGTTAAAGTAACATATACAGTAGATGCTAAAAAAGAAGCTTACTTCCCAATCATGGCAGAAGTAACAGGTGGAGACGCTAAAGTATCTATCGTAACAAAAGGTGGAAATACAACAGTATCTAACGGAACATTCGTATTCGCTACAACAAGCGATGCTAACGTAGTTGTAACAGTTGATACAAAAGAAAAAGACCTTCCAACATTATACACAGAAGGTACAATCGCTGATATCAAACTTACAGAATCAATGAAAGGTGCATTCGCAGCACTTGAAGATGATGAAAGAGAAGTAAAACTTACACTTGAAAACAGTGACTTCGAATTCGTAAACGCTGGTACAGTAGAATTCACATACGGTTTTGCAGGTCAAGGTAACGATACAGCTTCAGTAGTAGCTAAAGTTAACTCAAAAGACAAACAAACAATCGTAGTGACATTACCACAAAACTTAAAAGCAGACTCAATCGGTCAAATCAAGCTTAAAGATATTAAAGTAAAATCTACAGTTAAAAACCCAGAAGCAGGAGATTTAACAATTTCTGTTGATGGAGACGCTGTTAAAAATGCAACAGATCTTAAAGTAGCTAAAATCACATCTTACGGAAGCGAAATCGAAGTAAATGAAGATGATGCAGTAGAAATCAAAGCTGGTGAACAAAAAGAAGTTATCTTTACACTTAAAGAAGCTGAAAAAGGTTCATTCGTAAATGGTCGTGACGTTGACTTCGTAATCAACAAAGGTTTCTTCATGAACCAAGTTGAAGACAAAGATGGCGAATTCGATGAACAAGCTACAATCGAAGCAATGCAAAAAGCAGTAAAAATCAAAAACACAACAAACGGTTCAGCTCTTACAATCACAGATGTAGAAGTAAATGATGATGATAAAGTAGTAGGTTTCACAGCAACTATGGTATCAACAGATGCTAAAGATGAAATCGAAGTAAAAGCTAACATTACAGCTGGTCTTGAAGAAGAAGGTGATGTAACACTTACAGCTTCAGGTCGTGCCTTAGAAAAAGAAATCAGTGGTGTAATCACATCAATCAAAAAAGTATTAACAGTAAATACAGAAGCAGCAGTTCTTAAAGTAGGTCTTCAAGGACAAAAAGCTGGTAAAATCACTTTAACAGAAGCTGAAAAAGGTATGTTCAAAAACGGTAAAGAAATCGTTCTTACAGTACCAGTAACAAACGGAATCACAGTTAAAAAAGCACCAGTAGTTAAAACAACAGCTGGTGACATCCAAATGGATGACGCTAAAGTATCTAAAGTTAAAACAGATGCTGATGGAGATAAATACGTAGAAATTACTATCCCAGTAAAACGTACATCTAAAACAGCTTCAACAATCGAAATCTCTGATATCGAATTCACAACAGATAGAACAGCAGCAGAAGGTTCATATGATGTAACTCTTGGTGGTTCAGCACTTTCAGCTACAGAAACTATCGAATTAGAAAACTTCTTAGTAATCGGTACTCCAAACACAGAAGATTTAGGAGCAAATGGTTTAGCTAAAGGAACATCTAAATTCGTAATCGGTGAAAACAAATACACAGTAAACGGTGTAGAAAAAGAAATGGATGCTAGATCTTATGTTCAAGATCCAGGATACACAATGGTACCAATGAGATATGTTGCTGAAGCATTCG
>CALGWE010000056.1:0-2250 GCA_937935915.1 uncultured Clostridia bacterium | reverse complement strand
AGCCTCCCGGAACAGTGGCAGATTCATTATAAAGAGCTTACATTTAACCTGAAGCCTTTTAGTTTTAAACATACCGGTCTTTTTCCGGAACAGGCAACAAACTGGGACTGGTTCTCTGAAAAGATCAGAAATGCCGGAAATCAAAAAACTAATGACAAGCAGGGAGAGACTAATTGCAAAAGAAAATAAATAGATTTTATACATAAGCAGCCTCCTTTAATGAAGAGTGAAATTGTTTTATATATATACTATAGTATAATAATTACATATAGTCTGTAAATAAAGAAACATTATGAAAAGAGGAGAACTATGTTAGAGATTTGTATGTTAAATGTAAGAAAGCCCTTAAGCCAGCCCTATAAGGCAGCTTTTTTAGAAAAAGTATCTTTAGAGAAAATAGCCAAGGTGAATCGTTTTAAAAATCCTATAGATGGTCATCGTACGTTGTGTGGTGAGATTTTAATAAAGAGTATGTTAGCAAAGCAGCTAAAAATGCCTATTAGTCACATTGAGTTTGAGAAGAATGAGTGTGGGAAGCCTTATTTAAAAGGTCATCCTATTTATTTTAATCTTTCTCATTCAGGAGATTGGGTGGTAGCTGCTATGAGTGATACTTTGGTTGGTATAGATGTAGAATTAGTGAAAGCCATCGATTTAGATATTGCTAAGCACTTTTTTACTAAGCAAGAATACACATGGCTATCAAGTATAGAGGAGGACAAGTTACGTTGTAAGATGTTTTATATGCTTTGGAGTGGTAAGGAAAGCTATACGAAGATGTTAGGAAAAGGGTTGTCCATTCCACTAAATGCTTTTGAACTCATTTATAAGGAGGAAAAACTTTCATTAAAAGTACTTTATGAAGGAGAAGAGGGATATTTTACAACTTATCCCCTTGAAAATCATAGCCTAGTAGTATGTACTAAGGAGGCTCGTCAAATACATTGTCAGGAAGTAAATCATGAGCTACTTTATGAGGTGGTGACAGAGGGGGTTTTTGACAATTTTATGAAAAGAGATTAAAATAAAAAGAGATTACAACAGATGAAAGAGGGATGACATGAAGATTGGGATATTTGATTCAGGTGTAGGGGGTATAACTGTTTTAAAAGAGGCATTAAAGCAGTTGCCACAAGTTGAATATGTTTATTATTCAGATAATCTACATGTACCTTATGGCACAAAAACAAAAGAAGAAGTACTAGGTTATGTAAGTGATGTTGTAGATATTTTAATTAATGAACATGTTGATGCCATTGTCATTGCATGTAATACAGCCACAAGTATAGCAGCAGATATTTTAAGAGAAAAACATAAGGATATACCAATCATTGGTATGGAGCCAGCAGTTAAATTGGCTGTAAATCAAATAAAAACAGGTAGAGTACTTGTGACCGCAACACCTCTTACATTAAAAGAAGAAAAATATAAGCAATTAGTAAATAAAGTGGATAAAGAGGAGCGTACAGATGCTTTGGCATTACCTGAACTTGTACAATATGCAGAGCATTTTGAATTCGATAAGGCAGTACTAAAAGCTTATTTTGATGATAAATTTAGCCCATATAATTTAGAAGCTTACAATGGTATTGTATTAGGCTGTACACATTTTGTATATTTCAAAAATATATTAAGAGAAATCTTGCCAGAACATATTAAAATTTATGATGGTAATGAGGGGACAATTAGACACTTAAAAGAACTTTTAAACATAGAAGAAGTTGCGCCTAACTTCAACGGGGAAACTAAAGTTGATTTTTATTATTCAGGGCAAAAGAATATAGATAGAGCATTACTGGAAGAGTATTTGAATATACTATAAAAGATGAAAAATAAAGCGCTCCTGCAAAATACTTAATTATTTTGCAGAAGCGCCCTTTTTATATAAGTTGCAAATAATCATTAAACCAAATTGCTATTACCCCAATGAGCTTATTTGTCTACCTAATTGATCCACTGTTTTTGAAATTTAGCAGAATGTTTAGCGATGGACATGTTTTTATCAGCTGTCATAAGAATGTCTTGGAGTGTTTCATGGGTGTTGGGATTATAATAAGCGTAGCTATAATTAATAGAGAGCTTTGGAGTGTGTATGCTGTTGTGGACCCTAAGATTATGTTGAAATTTTTGAAGGATACGTTTAAGTGTATTTTCAGGCATATTCTGAATGAGAATTACAAATTCATCACCACAAATACGGTAGATTTTTCCCGTATCTGCAAAAAGTGTTTTTAAAAGAAAAGCTGTATG
>CALGWE010000055.1:0-7212 GCA_937935915.1 uncultured Clostridia bacterium | reverse complement strand
ACCATAAAGGTGTTCAATGTGGCTGTGAACACCACCATCTGATAATAAACCAAATAAGTGAAGGGCACTATTATTTTTTTTGCAAACGTTCATAGCATTTACTAATGCTTCATTTTTGAAGAAGTCACCATCTTGGATTGCTTTTGTAATACTTGTAAGTTGTTGATATACAATACGTCCAGCACCCATGTTAAGATGTCCTACTTCTGAGTTACCCATTTGTCCATCTGGAAGACCTACAGCCATTCCACTAGCATAACCTTTTACAGTTGGGTATTTTTTCATAATTGCATCAATGTTAGGTTTGTTAGCACCTGCTACTGCATTTGCTTCAATGTTTTCATTGATACCAAATCCATCAAGGATGAGTAATAATGTTGTTTGTTTACTCATTTTTATTCTCCTATCTAATACTTAGACTACGAAAGTTACCTTTTTAAATCTTAGTAGTTTACGATTGATGCGAATTCTGGTTTAAGAGATGCACCACCTACAAGACCACCATCGATATTACCCATGTTGAATAATTCGTTAGCGTTTCCACCGTTTACTGATCCGCCGTATTGAACGCGTACTGCGTCAGCTACTTCTTGTCCGTAAACTTCTGCTACAACAGCTCTGATTGCTGCGCAAACTTCTTCAGCTTGTTCAGATGTAGCTGTTTTACCTGTTCCGATTGCCCAGATTGGTTCGTAAGCAATTACAACATTTTTAGCATCTTCTGCTTTTACATCTTTAAGAGCGATTTTTGTTTGAAGACGAACGAGGTCAATTGTTACACCTTGTTCTCTTTCAGCTAAACTTTCACCAACACAGATGATTGGTACTAAGTTGTGTTCGATAGCTTTTAATACTTTTTTGTTAACTGTTTCGTCTGTTTCAGCAAAGTATTGTCTTCTTTCTGAGTGACCAAGTACTACATATTTAACACCAAGTTCTACTAACATGCTTGGAGCGATTTCACCTGTGAAAGCACCACTTTCTTCGAAGTGCATGTTTTGAGCACCTACAGCAATGTTTGTACCTTTTACTGCATCAAGTACAGCTGGAAGGCATACGAATGGTGGGCATACAACAACGTCTACGTCTGTTGTGTTGATTTCATTTTTTAATGAGTTGATAAGTTCTACAGCTTTAGCTGGAGTCATGTTCATTTTCCAGTTTCCTGCTACGATTTTTTTACGCATTTAAAAAACACTCCTTTAAATCTTTTGTTACCCCCATAATATATTCTTAAGCTAATTTTATTATAATTCCCTGTGAATAAATTGGCGTTTATTCATTATAATTGTACATTACGTACTTTAACTTTTCCTATTTACGGGTTGTATATATAATAAGATATTTCTATTTGTATCAAAAATAAATTTTAAAATTTATTTTTTAGCTCATTTATGTTGCCCATAAATGAGCTAATCATTTAATTAATTATTAAACTAATTACTTAATTATTTGTTGTCAGCAGCAGCTACACCTGGAAGTTCTTTACCTTCTAAGAACTCAAGTGATGCACCACCACCTGTAGAGATGTGTGACATTTTGTCAGCGAATCCAAGACGTTTAACAGCGTTTACAGAGTCTCCTCCACCTACTACTGTTGTTGCACCTTCAAGGTTAGCAACTGCGTCACATACTGCAAGAGTACCAGCAGCGAAGTTTTCAAATTCGAATACACCCATTGGTCCATTCCATACAACTGTTTTAGCTCCTTCAAGAGCTTCTTTGTACATAGCGATTGTTTTTGGTCCGATATCGAATCCTGACCAACCAGCTTCGATTGTTTCAACTGTAGCTTTTTCTGTATCGTTAGCAAATGATTTACCAACAACGTGGTCAACTGGAAGTAAAAGTTTAACACCTTTTTCTTCAGCTTTTTTAACCATTTCTAAAGCGTAATCCATTTTATCTTCTTCTAATAATGAGTTACCAACTTCTTGTCCTTGAGCTTTAAGGAATGTGTAAGCCATACCTCCACCAATGATAAGTGTATCAACTTTTTCAAGAAGGTTGTTGATAACAGCAATTTTATCAGATACTTTAGCACCACCAAGGATAGCTACGAATGGACGAACTGGGTTTTCTACAGCTTCGCCTAAGAATTTGATTTCTTTTTGCATTAAGTAACCAACTACGTTTTCTTTACAGAATTTAGTTACACCAACGTTTGAGCAGTGAGCACGGTGAGCTGTACCGAAAGCATCGTTTACGAATACTTCGTTATCGCAAAGTGCAGCTAATTCTTCAGCATATTTAGCAGCATTTTCATCTTTACCGTATTTTGTTTCTTCAGCTCTGTAACGTGTGTTTTGAAGTAATAATACTTCACCATCTTTAAGCTCAGCAGCAACTTTTTGTGTTTCTGGACCTGTTACTTGTGGATCGTTAACGAATTTAACGTCTAATCCTAATCTTTCAGAAAGAGCTTCTGCAACTGGAGCTAATGATAACTCTGGAAGAGCTTCTCCTTTTGGTTTACCAAGGTGTGAGCAAAGGATTACTTTTGCACCTTGTTCTAATAATTTTTTGATTGTTGGAAGCGCACCATCGATACGGTTGTAGTTTTGGATAACCCCTTCTTTTAATGGCACGTTGAAGTCACAACGTACTAATACTTTTTTACCTTGAAGATTTGTTAAGTCATCAACTGTTTTTTTGTTTAACATAATTGTAAACTCCTTTCAATATTTGATAATAAAATTATACCCTATACGAGTTATATACAAAAGTAAAAATATAAATTATTAATGTATATTTTTACTTTTGTAAGCACTAACAGTCCATTTTAGACCATTTTTGCTGACATTTATATTTATTCATATTAAAAGGTCCGGTCCTATAAGTCTAACCTACAAGACCGGACCCTGTTAGGATCTTATACCTTCTATAATTACTTAAAAATTAAGCAAGTTCAGCGAAGTATTTGATTGTTCTAACCATTTGGCTAGTGTATGAGTTTTCGTTGTCATACCAAGAAACAACTTGTACTTGAGATGTACCATTGTCAAGGTTAGTTACCATTGTTTGTGTAGCATCGAATAATGAACCGTATGTGATACCAACGATATCAGATGATACTAATTCTTCTTCTGTGTAACCGAATGATTCGTTAGAAGCAGCTTTCATAGCTTCATTGATTTGTTCTTTTGTTACGTGACCTTCTACTACAGCTGTTAAGATTGTTGTAGAACCTGTTGGAACTGGAACACGTTGTGCAGCACCGATTAATTTACCGTTTAATGCTGGGATAACTAAACCGATAGCTTTAGCAGCACCTGTTGAGTTAGGAACGATGTTTACAGCAGCAGCTCTAGCTCTTCTGAAATCACCTTTTCTGTGTGGACCATCAAGTACCATTTGGTCACCTGTGTAAGCATGGATTGTTGCCATGATACCAGATTTGATTGGTGCTAAGTTGTTAAGTGCATTAGCCATTGGAGCTAAGCAGTTTGTTGTACAAGAAGCTGCAGAAATGATTGTATCTTCTTTTGTTAATGTTCCTTCGTTTACACCGAATACGATTGTTGGAAGGTCGTTTCCAGCTGGAGCTGAGATAACAACTTTTTTAGCACCTGCATTGATGTGTGCTTGAGATTTAGCTTTAGATACATAGAATCCTGTACATTCAAGTACTACGTCTACGTCTAATTCTCCCCATGGAAGGTTGTTAGCATCTGCTTCTGCGTAGATTTTGATTTCTTTACCGTTTACAACGATTGAATCTTCTTTAGCTTCAACTGTACCGTTGTATCTACCTTGAGAAGAGTCATATTTTAATAAGTGTGCTAACATTGCTGGGTTAGTTAAATCGTTGATAGCTACGATTTCGTAACCTTCTGCTCCGAACATTTGTCTGAAAGCAAGACGTCCAATACGTCCAAATCCATTAATCGCTACTTTTACTGCCATGATTAATTCCTCCTAAAGTTTATTAGTATGTACCAGTATTGGCGACATGATACCTGTTTCATTTTACCACTTATTCTTAATTTTTTAAAGTGAAATTTTTAACTATCACTTTAATTATGCTTTTTTAGTTATTTTTCACAAGTAGTAAGTATTTTCTTGGCTGCTCCTTCATCTAATATGAGGTAACTTCCTTTAAGTAAAGTACTCGTTGCCATAATGGCATCTGCTTTACTTTCCCCTCCTGCTATAGCGATTCGCACTGGAATCTTCTTAGCAATCTCAGGTTCTACACCTATAGATCCTGTAGCATATACCACTTCACCTTCTTTGTTAAAATAATGTCTAAAAGATTCAGCAACTGCTTGCTTCTCCTCTAAATGTTTTAGAACAACTAAAGGTTCATTGCGGTGTTTTGCCATTTTAAGGGCATTGCCAATTCCAAATATAATAATATCTGTTTTTGCAATTTTTTGCAATAAATTTTGTATCTGTGGTTCACTTTTTATAAGGCTAATAGACTGATTACTAAGATTATCAGGAATCGCTAATAACTCATAAGCCGCACAAAGTTTCTTTGCTAATTCTACAGCAATAGTATGTGCTTGCAGCTCTACTCTCTGCCCTACACTCCCTCTTGCTGGAATAACTCTTAAGTTATCAAAGTGATTTCCTTGTCTTGGCATCGATGCAACCATATGTGCAATGGTTGTGCCTCCTGTAATCGCTACTGTACAATCATCTTTAAGTTCATGCTCTAGTATACTCATACAAGCCACACCTAATTCATTTTTTATTTCCTCATTCTCATCCATATTGCCCTTTATGACAATTGCTTTTTTAAGCCCAAACAAATCTTCAATATCTCTTTCCAAACGATTTGTGGCTTCAAGCTCATGAATGATCATATACAATGAATTTAAAACATCTTCTCCTTGCGATGTAATACTTATACCCATTGGAGAAATCTCAACAAGCCCGTTTTGAAACAACTGATTCACTTCACCACGAACTGTACGTTCTGATACTTTCAGTAGATTCACCAGTGTTCTTCTACCAACCGGCTCATTTTGCATAATGGTTTGCAAAAGCCTATAGCGTCCTTTAAACATTTCCAGACCTTCTGGAAGTAACCTCTCTAAGGCATTTACGATATTTTGCATTTTCTATACTCCTTGGGTACATTTTCGTCCCATCTATTACTTTTTTGTCCCACTTCTTTATTGTATCCACTTTTTACTAATTACGCAACCTCTTTTTCTTATTTTTTTTACTTTCTTTGTATAATATATGTTAAAAATAAATTTATATATAAAAAAACAGCCTTATATTTTTTATAAGACTGCTTACTTTAAATTAAAATGTTGAATAATTAACATCCTCTGATGTTAAAGATTTATTATCATCTAATATTGTCTGTGCAATATTACATGCATGATCTGAAATACGTTCTACATTGCTTACTACATCTAAAAATATAATACCGGCTACTGAGTTACAAGTATTATCTGCTAAACGTTTCATATGTCTTGAACGTAATTTTGTTTCCATTCTATCTACTTTATCTTCAATTGGTAATGCCTTTTGTGCAATGGCTTTATCACTAAATTCATAAGCACGCATTGACATTTCAAAACAACTTGTAGCTGTTTCAATAATTTCTTGAAGTTCTTGTTTCGCTTTATCTGAGAAGCTTAATTCTTGTTCTACTAAACTTTGTGCAAGCTCTGCTAAGTTCTCAGCATGATCTCCTACACGTTCAATATCACTTACTGTATGGAAAAGACCTGTTACAATTGTATGTTCTGTTTCTGAAATTGTTGTGTTTGTAAGTTTTACAAGATAGTGATTAATACCATGTTGTAATTGGTTAATAACTTTCTCTCTTTCAAACACCTCTTCCATTTTCTTCTCATCTTTTTCAAATAATGCTTCTTTAGCTGCTTCTACATTTTGAAGTGCAATATGACCCATACGTACAACTTCTTTCACAGCATTCTCTACTGCAAATGATGGTGTTTCTAAAATACGTTCATCAAGATGTTTAAGTTCACCTTCATCTAACTCATCTTTACCTGTGATAATCGTTTCAGCTAAAGTTACAAGTATTCCTGCAAATGGGAATAATAAAACTGTGTTCATAATGTTAAATATAGTATGCACAATACTAATTTGTGTAACATCAATAGTCTGTGAGCCAAGATTTGGTGCAACCCAACCAAAGCCAATAAATGCAATAATTGCAAATACTACTGAACCTAAAAAGTTAAATAGGAAGTGGATTGTTGCTGCTCTCTTAGCATTTTTACTAGTACCAATACTTGAAAGCATAGCTGTAATACATGTTCCTATATTTTGTCCTAATATAATATAAATCGCTGAATTCCATGGTACAAGTGCTGCTGTAGCTAACGCTTGTAAAATCCCCACTGATGCAGAGGAACTTTGAATAACCGCAGTTACTAACGCACCTACTATAATTCCTAAAATAGGATTGCTTCCTAACGCAACAAATAAACTACGTACTTCTTCTAAACCACTAAGTGGTTCCGCTGCTGTACTCATTGTTTCTAAACCTAAGAATAGTGCACCGAATCCAAATAAAATTTGTCCAATATGTTTGATGTGTTGTCTTTTAGCAAACATTGTTAAAACAACACCAATAATAATACATACTGGTGCAAGTACTGCCGGTTTTAAGAAACTTGTCCATTCACCAAGTGATACAATCCACGCTGTTACTGTTGTACCAACATTAGCTCCCATGATTACACCTACAGCTTGTTTAAGTGACATAAGGCCAGCATTTACAAATCCTACAACCATTACTGTAGTAGCTGATGAACTTTGAATTAATGCAGTAACCCCTGCACCAACTAATACACCTAAAAATCTATTATTTGTAAGTACACCTAATAAGTTTTTCATCTTGCTACCGGCTGCTTTTTGTAATCCTTCTCCCATGTATTCCATACCGAAGAGAAAGAGACCAAAACCTCCTAAAAAGCTGAGTGCTACATTAAGCCAGTTTATCTCATTCATTATAATCCTCCCAAGATAATTTTGCATACAGGCTTATTTTAACATCATCTTTTTTTATTAACAAGTAATATTTAACCTATTAGATATTTTTTATAAAGGATACTTTTTCTTTAGCCTTAATTTCTTTCTATTTTTATGAAACTTTATACCAATATTATGAAATTATCTTCCATCCTCATTGAGCATATATTTATTCTTATTAAGTACACTTTGTGCAATATTTAGAGCATGATCTGAGATACGTTCTACATTACTAAGCATATCTAA
>CALGWE010000054.1:0-7184 GCA_937935915.1 uncultured Clostridia bacterium | reverse complement strand
ACACCTACTACTGATACTAATGATACTATTAAAATAAATATTATTAAAATAATAAATGATTTTAGTGAATAAGTTTTAGAGCTAAACGGTTTATTATTAATGGGTATACTAGTTATAATAAGTGCATAAATACTTAAAATTGAAGGTAGTTATTAAACAAGATGAGAGAGGAAAAATTTAATGAAAGAAATGCCAAAGATTAAGGATTATTATAATGTAATTGCAGCACTTCCTTTAAAGAAGACTTATACAAAAGAGGAGCTTATTGTGCCGGAGTTTTGTATAGAGAAAGAAGGGAATATTGCGATTTATTATAATACCCATAATGAATATATGAATCCTAATGGAAAGGTATTTATCGTAGGGATTACGCCTGGCTTTGCACAGATGAATACTTCCATTGTGGCAGCTAGAAAGTGTATAGCAGAAGGTGTGCCAGTAGAAGAAATCCCTTATATTTGCAAGAAGGAAGCTAGATTCAGTGGGGCCTTAAGAAAGAACATTATAGAGATGTTGGATGAACTCAAGTTGCAAGAAGCTTTAAACATTGCATCTACTGCAGAGCTTTTTGGGGAGAGAGATGAGTTATTGCATACTACATCCATGTTGCCTTTTGCCACATTTGTAAAAGGTAAGAATTATACAGGGCATACACCGGATTTAATGAAAAATGAATTATTAATGAGTTATGTAAGAGACTTCTTTTATCCTCAAGTATCTTTATTAAAAGACGCATTTATTGTACCACTTGGGAGATGTGTGGAAAATGTGGTGCTAGAACTTATTAAAGAAGGGAGGTTAAAAGAGTCTCAATGTTTATTAGGTTTCCCACATCCTTCTGGGGCAAATGTCAATCGTAAGAAACAGTTTGAAGAAGAAAAGCAGCAGATGCAGCAGAAATTACAAAGTTTTTTAGCTAAACCTAAGGGCAATAAATGCCACTATAAGGATTGTGACGATAATAGGAATAACCACTGATGTGATGAAAATATCTTTATAACTTTCCTTATGTGTTAAACCACAAATCGCCAAGGTTGTAATCACAGCACCATTATGTGGGAGTGTATCTAAACCGCCAGATGCTAAGGACGCAATACGATGCAGAATTTCTGGTGAAAGCCCTATATGGTTGGCTAAACTTAAGTAAGTTGGTGCTAAAGCATCTAATGTAATGCCAATTCCTCCAGAAGCTGAGGCTGTAATCCCACATATAATATTTACAGAAAGTGCTTCTGAAATAATTGGATTGGAAGACAGATTTAATATAGCTGATTGCAATAGTGTAAAGACAGCTAATGATTTAATAATACTGCCATAACCTACAATGGCACTAGAGCTCATAAGGGGTAAGAAGGAATTAGTGATGCCTTCTGACAAGAGATCCCTTAAGTTACGAAGCTTCTTAAACTGGGTGACTAATATAAACAAAATGCCTAAGACGATGGCAATAATAACGCTCCAAGTTCCAGAGACATTAGTAAGGCTTAGCCCATAGTCAGTAAGATAAGTGCCATCTACATTAGGATAGTAAATCTTTGAGAGATACAGATTAACGATGAAAATAATTAAAATCGGCATAATGGCTAATAAAACAGGGGGTAAGTCTTTTGGATCAGTTGCTATAGGCATTTGATCCGTAGGGAAATTACCATAGCCTTCTCCTAAGCGTTGTGCTTTGCGCGCGCTTATGTTTAGCCAAAGCATACCTAAGCTCAACATGAGAATACTTGCTATAACACCAATAAGTGGTGCGGCAAAGGCATCTGTGCCAAAGTAGCTCATAGGAATAACATTTTGTATTTGAGGAGAGCCAGGTAGAGCTGTCATGGTGAAGGTAAAGGCACCTAAGGCGATACTTCCAGGAATTAAGCGTTTTGGAAGATTAGCTTCTTTATAAAGTAGATTTGCAATAGGATAAAGTATAAAGGCTACAACAAATAAGGAAACACCCCCATAAGTTAAAAAGGCACCTGAAAGGACCACAGCTAATATAGCATGAGTAGATCCTATTTTTTTTGTAATAAAATGAGCAATACTATTTCCAAAGTTAGCAGCATCCATTAGCTTAGCGAAGATGGCACCTGTTAAAAATAGTGGAAAATAGCTTTTAACAAAGCCCGCAAAGCCACTCATATAAATTTCAGTATAATTTACCATGAGATGACTATCCACGCCATGAATCATTAAAATGGTTGCAAGCCCTAAAAGAGGTGCTGTAATAATTGTTGAGTATCCCTTATAGGCTAGAAATATAATAAGTCCTAAGGACAAAAATAAGGCAATAAAGTCAGTCATAAGAATATCCTTTCAATTTAAATATATGTTTACGATATAAATATCGGTAAGAAAGCTATGTTTTAATAATAATTATTAAATATGGCTTTTTTAGTATAAAATATAATGAATATGATTTATAGGTAGTTTGCACATAAATGTTAAAAAAATAATTTAAGGCTGAAAAATAAATGAAAGACAAGATTAAGAAAAGTGGACAGGAAAAAGGGCTTATGCTACCATGTAGTGGAAGTAAGAGAGATGAGCGTATAAGCCTTGAGGAGGAATAAAATGATTGCAAATTATCATACACATACGAGATGGTGTAACCATGCCGTAGGAGAAATAGAGGATTATATTAAGGCGGCTATTGAAGCAGGGCTTAAAGAAATAGCAATTACAGATCATGTGCCACATAGTGAAAATGATGACCTAGCTAGAATGAAATGGGAAGAGTTTGCAGCGTATAATAAAGAATTAGATGAGAAAATCGAGAAGTATAAAAATCAAATTCGTGTTATTAAAGGGTTTGAATGTGAATATTATAAAGAAAAATTAGAGACTTATAAAATGTTTCGAGAAGAATATGGCTATGAAATTTTAATATTAGGTCAACACTGGTGTGATCATAAACGTATTGATAGCTTTGCTAAAAAAGAAGATGAAAAACCTTTATATATTTATGCAAATGAAGTATGCGAAGGTTTAGAAACAGGTGTATTTACTTTTTTAGCACATCCAGATTTAATTCTTGAAAAATATAATGATGGCAAATGGGATATCCACTGCGAAAATGTAATGCGTCAAATCTTTAGTACATGTGAACGTTTAAATATCCCAGTTGAAATTAATGTGAATGGATTACGTGGTGGGAGAAGATATCCAGATACGCAGGCCCTTAAATTATCTAAAGAATATAAGTTGACTTATTTAATTAATTCAGATGCGCATGATCCTAGATTTTTAAGTGATGAAGCAATTGAAAAAACAGAAGCATTAGCACAGTCTTTAAATATACAAGTAACACCTATATTAGAAAAGTTTTAATTACGAATTAATAAAGGAGTACGCACATGAAAATAATAGCATATGACTTTGATAAGACAGTTTATGATGGAGATAGTTCTATTAATTTCTATAAATACTGTTTAAAAAGAAAACCAAGTATATTAAAATACATACCTATTCAGCTTTATGCAACAATTATGCATTATGGTTTAAAAAAATGGCCTAAAGTAAAAATGAAAGAAAAGTATTTTATGTTCTTCAGGGATATACCTAATATAGAGGAATGGGTAAATGATTTTTGGCAAATCAATCATCAAAAGTTAAAGGGCTGGTATATGATAAAAGATCATAGCAAAGATGTGATTATATCTGCTTCACCAGAATTTTTACTAAAGCCTATTTGCAAAGAAATTGGTGTAAAAGTATTGATAGGTTCAAAGGTAGATCCTAAGACAGGAAAATTTGAAGGTGATAACTGTTATGGAGAAGAAAAGGTTGTACGTCTTAATAAGCATATGAAAGATTATGAGATGAAAGAATTTTATTCAGATTCTTTATCAGATACACCTTTAGCGCTTTTAGCAGAAAGAAGCTATATTGTAATTGGAGATAGACTTGTAGATTGGCAGGAATATGTAGCAAAACATAAATAAGAATATATGACAATATAAAAGGGGATATCTCTAAAAACGAGGGTATCTCCTTTTATATTTTATAAAAATTAAGGATAAAAAGACAAAGTTTGATAAAAGAGGCGAAAAATAATATAATTGAGTGAAGAAAATGGAGAGGGAGATAAAAGAAGGTGATAAAATGCTATCAGTCATGATATGTGATGATGAGGAGATTTATGTAAAAAAATTGTCAGAGATGATAAAGGAGGAGATAGAGGCGTTAGATATAGCGTATGATATAGAGGGATGTACATCGCCAGAAAAGTTGATTTCAGGGTATAGTAATAGAGAAGAAAGTATCGACTTATTATTTTTAGACATTGATATGCCGGGGATGGATGGGATAGCTGCTGCTGAAGCTATAAGGCAGATGGACGAAGAGGTCACTATTGTGCTTATAACATCCATGGAAGATCGCGTATATGATGCTTTTGGCTATAATATTTATAAGTTTATTCGTAAAGGTTTAGCGAAGGAAGAACAAAAGCGATTAATTAAACAATGTATTAAACATGCTGAGAGTAAGAAAAATACATATTTATTTAATACAGGGCAAGAAGTACTTAAACTTAGAGAAAATGAGATTATATATTTTGAAATAGAACTACGTAAGTTTTATATGCAAACAACTAAGGGACGTTATCGTATTATGGTGACACGCTTTGAGGATATATTAGAAATCTTAAAGAATAATAGTAATTTTGCTATGCCAAATCGTTCAACACTTATTAATATGCGTTACGTACGAACTATTACAAAGGATTTGAAGATTTTGGCGGAGTTTAGTGGAAAACAGGAAACTATTTTAATAAGTAGAAATAAAAAGAAAGCATTTTATAGCAAGTTTGTAGCATACATCAAGTAGGAGAGTAGAAATGTATAACATCATGGAGATTTTATTTTGTATAATGGATACATTGTTTTTGGATCAATTTATACAATTTATATTAGATTATAAGTATAAAGATAGGAAAATATATAAATATTTGGGGCTTATATTACTGGCAATGGCCATTCATATCGTAACTGGTTTTAAGGCTTTTAGTGGGCATACAACGTTAGTTAGTTTGAGTTTAATGTGTCTTTATACAATAGTAATGTATAATGGACAGATTAAAAATAAAATTATTGTAGCGACAGTATTTGAGATATGTTTGGGATTATGTACAATTACAGGCTTAAACCTTATGGCCTATCTTGCAGGGAAAGAGATTAGTGAGTTATTAGCTTATGGTCAGCCTAGGCGTATTGTAGTTGTATTAATGGTTAAGATATTGATTTTAAGTTTATTAATGGTTGCTAAACGAATCCTAAATTTAGAAAAAATAGAAATGCCAAAAGGATATAGGGATACTGCACTGCTTACATTTATTGCCTCTTTTATAACAGTGATTATTATGTTTAAATTGAGTGTTTATAATACAGATTTAGTTGTGCATAGATATATTATTTTATTAGCGGTTATATTCTTTTCATTTAACATAGTGATTTATGCTTTGTTTAGAAAGATTATTGTGAGTGTGCAAGAAAATGCTAAGACAAAGTTGATTTTACATAATCAAGGAGTTATACAAGAGCATATTATAGAACTTAATAAGAGTCATAAAGAGATTAGAAGAATTAAGCATGATGTATTAAATCATTATGGCATACTAGAATATATGATTACAAATAATGGCCAAGATGAATGTCTTAAATATATTAGAGAGCTAAGAGAGCAGGCAGAAACTGTACCAATGTATTACAATACAGGGAATATGATAGGTGATGCAGTTATTAACCAGAAGGTTTATTCCACAAGAGAAGAAAATATAAAGTATGATTTAAGAATTAAGTTTCCACAACATATGTGTATAGAGGAAGTAGATTTAGGCACATTGCTTGTTAATTTATTAGATAATGCTATAGAGGCTGTACGTGAAGTAGAGGAGAAGGAAAGAAGGATTAAGATTAATATTCACCCATATCATAACAAGCTGCTTATTAATATACGTAATTCTGTAGCATATAATCCAATTCAAAATAATAAATTGGTGCAACGTAAAAAACCTAATAAACATGAACATGGTTATGGGCTTGTAAATGTAAAATATGTAGTTGATAAATATGATGGGTTTATGGAATATAGTTGTGAGGATAATGAGTTTGAAATTAATGTTTTAATAGATTATGAGGAAAATTTAATGTTAGAAGGAGAAATTTAACCATTTAAACAGAAAACTTGACCATTTAAACAGAAAAACAAAAAATAAAAAGATAGTATGCTAGAATGAGTTTAAAGGAGTTGAAGAAAATAAACCGAGTAATTAATAAGTTAGTTTTAACATTACAAACAAATCATATTATTTTAGAAGAAGAACACGATATTTATTGCTATGGTTTAGAAATACTGATGAGTAATTTGATTTTACTAACAACTATTTTAATGGTAGGAATAGTAACTAATCGTAGTCAGTATACAGTCATCTTTTTATTAATATTTATAGGGATGCGCCGCGTAATGGGAGGGTATCATGCCAGTAAAAGGTGGCAGTGTTTTGTCATGACCCATACGCTACATGGACTAATAATTGGGCTTACAATGATTGATTGTACAGAGATGATGAATGACTTAGTTTTTATATGTACAATTTTTACAGTAAGCATTGTATATATAGCAGCACCTATAGAAAATAAAAATAATCCTAAGACTCCAAAAGAATTACTTAGAAATAAGAAAGTAAGTAGAATAGTAGTTAGTATACTTGCGATTAGTACATTAGCAGGGTTTTATGGAGGCAATAGCAACTATAAAATACTATGGTCAACAGTAGCAGTTAGTATGAGCATAGTAGGCATACTCATCTTGGTGCCTTACATAAAGGAGTAGTAAATGAAAAGAAGTATTTTAATTATTTTAGAAAAGATATCAGTTCTTAAGTAATTTACAGTGTTTTTTATATAGGTAGACATTACAAGTCCATCTAAGTACTCTGTTAAAAACATGATTATAATAAGTGAAATACTTAATATAGTAATAAGTTTAAACTTCTCTGTTTGACCGCTTGCAAATATATCTACAATGAATCCCATAAGAAAATCAAAGCAAATACTAGCTAAGGCAACTAAAGTAATAGTTATTATTCTGGCGAAAAATTGAAACTTATATTTTAACGTATATTGCCATAATTTCTTCATATATCCTCCTTAAATTGTAAAATTGAAAAATATATATTATATATAATAAGA
>CALGWE010000053.1:0-7191 GCA_937935915.1 uncultured Clostridia bacterium | reverse complement strand
CACTTTCAGCTATCAAATATGCTAAAGTTAAAGTTGTTAGAGATGAAACAGGTCTTGCTACAGATTACGAAATCGAAGGTGAATACCCAGCTTACGGTAACAACGATGATCGCGTAGACCAAATCGCTGTTGAACTTGTTCAAAACTTCATGAACAAAATTAGAAAACACCATACATACAGAAACTCTATCCCAACAACATCTATCTTAACTATTACATCAAACGTTGTATATGGTAAGAAAACAGGTAACACACCTGATGGACGTAAAGCAGGTCAACCACTTGCTCCAGGTGCTAACCCAATGCACGGTAGAGACGTAAACGGTGCTCTTGCATCACTTTCTTCTGTAGCTAAACTTCCATACAGAGATTCATTAGATGGTATTTCTAATACATTCTCTATCATTCCAAGTGCTCTTGGTAAAACAGAAGAAGAACAAGTTAATAACTTAACAGGTCTTCTTGATGGATACTTCGTACAAGATCCTCACCATGTAAATGTTAACGTTCTTCAACGTGAAACATTACTTGATGCTATGGATCATCCAGAAAAATATCCACAACTTACAATCCGTGTATCTGGATACGCTGTTCGTTTCATCCGTTTAACAAGAGAACAACAAATGGATGTTATCAACAGAACATTCCATAATCACTTCTAATAATTGATTACTAAATAATAAAAATTATTAAATAAAATTTATTTTAAAGAGGATGTTTGCATCCTCTTTATTAATTGTTTATAATAAAAAAAGAGGATTACTCTTAATCTTTCATAAGAAAATAAACCAACTTATTACATACTAATATTTTTTAGTACGTAGAAATCATAAAATTATTTAGGAGGTATGAACATGAAAGGCAGAATACATTCGATTGAAACTTGCGGTGCTGTAGACGGTCCAGGCCTTCGCTATATTGTTTTCACACAAGGTTGTCCATTAAGATGTAAATATTGTCATAATCCAGATACTTGGAAATTACATGACGGAAAAGAAACTACTACTGAAGAACTCATTACTGATATCGTTAAATATAAACCATTTATGAATGCTTCTAATGGTGGGGTTACTATCAGTGGTGGTGAACCATTTATGCAAGCTGATTTTGTAAGAGACTTATTCATCAAATGTAAAGAGGAAGGTCTACATACTACAATTGACAGTTCTGGTCATGTAGCCCTAGATAAGGCTGATCCTGTACTTGATTATACAGATTTAGTGCTTTTAGATATTAAATGTTACAATGAAGAGAAGTTCAAAAACTTAACAGGCGTTGATTTAGAACCAACTCTTGCATTCGCTAAACATTTAGAAGAACGTAATATACCTATCTGGGTACGTTACGTATATGTACCAGATCTTACAGATGATGAAGAAGATATCGAAAATCTTGCTAAGTTTTTAACTACACTTAAAAATGTAGAACGTATTGATATTTTACCATTCCACAAAATGGGTGAATACAAATGGGAACAACTTGGCTATGTATATGATTTACATGATACTATAGAACCATCTATCGAAGCTACAAATGCAGCAAAAGCAATTTTTGAAAAATATAATTTACCTGTTGTAGGTTAATACCTTCTAAAGGATTTTTATTAAATACATTTTATAAGAGAGCACTAACACCTATTGTTACTGCTCTCTTATTTTATCCCAAAATAAAAAGCCTCATACGGGGCTTTTATAAGGTATATATTGGGTATTTTTATTACATTTCTTTAGCAGGCTGTGAGTCTACTGTTTTTTTTCCTTTAAAAAATCTATTTAAAAATGATTGTTTCTCTACTTTTTCGCTCTCTTTAGATTCGCCTAATTCTTTGCGCATTTTTTGTACTTCACGCATTGTTTCATCTAACTTACGATAGTATTCTTCATTTTTAGCATCTTGCCTTTCTTGATACATGTTCATCTTTTCGCTTACTTCTTGTTTGATTTCTACACGCATTTCATTTTTAATACTTTCTACTGAAGCCTTGTTACCTTCTATAACAGCTTGTGTAATCATCCCCATAAATGCTTTTACCTTTTCATTATTAGGATCATCAATATCAATCGTTGTCACACTCTTAGCTTTAGGCGTAGTTGGGGCTAATTGTGTGCTACTTAACTGTTCATAGCTCTCTTTTACTTCCTTATTTGTGTCATGCATAATACCTTCTATAGCTTTTAATTGTAACCCCTGTTCTCTCATCTCTAGTATCTTTCTAAACATCTCTACATCATCTAAAGTATACACTCTATGTCCTTTTGCATTTCTTTTAATGTTTAAATTAAGTTCCTTCTCATAAAACCTAAGTACGTAAGCTTCTGTTTCTAACATTTCGGCTACATCTTTTACTGTGAGAAAGTCTTTTTCTTGTAACATATTCGCTCCCCCATTCTTTTGTACATATATGATTATTATACCATATTTTTACAATAATACAACATTTTAAGAATATTTTATTCATTTCAAAGGCTACTATAAAAAATTTGCATCATAGCACTTCACTTTCTCACAAGAAAGTCTTTCTCTCCACATTATTATGTGATTTCTTTCATAGAAAAAGGAGTATTCTGCACTGTGCAAAATACTCCCTCTTCTTTATATCCTTATAAATTTCTTACATTTTTACATTATTTTTTGATGTACGTTTTGTAAACTTTAAAATAGCTTCAACAATAATCCATATAGCTAATGCAAATAATATAACTGCTATTACACCTAAGATATAGTTAGGTTCCCCACCAAATACGTATTGTTTGATTAAAAGTATTAAAGCTGCTACAGTTACTGCAAACATAAATACCATAGGAATTGCTGTCATAATTGATTTACGGTTTGTATTAGCAAGCCAGCTTGTAATAGCTAATAATGCAAGTGCACCAAGAAGTTGGTTAGCTGCACCAAATACTGGCCAAATCTTTGTATAACCATAACCAAGAATAATCGTAGATAGACCTACTGTAATGACTGTAGCTGTGACGGGATTTGCAAATACCTTTTTAACAGGTTCACTGGCTTCATCAAACATCTCTTGAAAGATATAACGACCAATTCTAGTAGCTGTATCTAAGCTTGTAAGTGCAAATGCTGAGAAGGCTAATGTAACGAATACCTTACCAATTTCTACTGAAAGTCCAAATTTACTCATAAACTCAGAAAGACCTGCTGCAAATATAGCTGTTGGTGTGCCTTCTGCTTTTGCTACATAACATACTGTAATAAGAGCAATAACAGCTACAATACCTTCTATAAGCATAGAACCATATCCAATGAGTCTAGCATCTTTTTCACTCTTAATTTGTTTAGCAGTTGTTCCTGAACTAACAAGTGAGTGGAAACCTGAAATAGCACCACAAGCAACTGTTACAAATAAGAATGGGAATAATGTTTGTCCCCCTACTTCAAATCCAGCATAAGCAGGTGCCACGATAGTTGGTCTATAAAGTAAAAGCCCTATAATACCACCTGCAAGCATTGCATAAAGTAAGAATGAACATAGATAATCTCTAGGCTGTAATAAAATCCATACTGGTAAAATAGACGCAACAGCGATGTAAATCATTAAGATAACATTCCATGTATTTTGTGAAAGTTTTAAGATAGGGAATTTATAGCCTACAAAAATACAAAGAAATAATAATGCTACGCCTATAATTGTTGCGATACCTAAGTTAGCATGCTTACGATATACAAAGAATCCAAATAATACTGCTAAAATAATGAATAAAACTGAAGCTGTACCTGCTTGTGCACCAGTAAGTTTTTCTGGAGCTGTAGCATCAAATGCAAATGTTGAAGCACAAATACTGGTAAAGGCTGCTACAACTAATATAAGTGTTGCATAAGCAAAAAAGTTAAATACTATTTTACCTCTACGTCCTATATTAATTCTAATAATCTCACCAATACTTTTACCCTCATGTCTAATAGATGCAAATAATGCACCAAAGTCATGTACACCACCAATAAATACAGATCCAAACAAAATCCATAAATAAACTGGAAGCCATCCAAAAATAGAGGCTAAAATTGGTCCTGTAATAGGTCCTGCACCTGCAATAGATGAAAAGTGATGCCCTAATAATACTTTTGCATCAGTTGGTACATAGTCTACATTATCGAATTTAGTTTCTGATGGTGTTTTCCTTTTTGGATCAAGTCCCCATTTCTTAACAAGCCATCCACCATATCCAACATAGGCTCCTAAAAATACTATTACTGCAATAAAAAGTAATACTAAAGAATTCATTGAATTCTCCCCCCTTTATTTTTTATAAAAAGGCATATACGCCTTCTTAACACGTTTACCATCCCTATTAGTAAACACCTTACCAGTAGGGAGTTCTACTACTACTAATCTTACTTCACAAAAGCCTTTAAAATAAAATCCAAATATCTTTTCATATCTATATTTCTTTATAGTCCCTATATCACACTGCATATTATCACTACATACTAAAACAAAATTCAAATATGTACTCTTATGATATTTATTTAAGCTTACTAATTTTTTAGGTAATTCGCTTAAATAAGCCAAATACTCTTCTAACTCCTTTTGCTCTAAGTGATTTACACATTTAATCATTGTATGCTCATTAGTTTCAAACTTATCAATAATATCCTTCTTGCTTAAAAAAGTTCTCCCCAGTATCATATGATACTTTCCATAAAGGTCAAAGGTTTCATTTTCAAGCATTTTATCTTTTTCTATTTCAAAATAACTCCTAAGCCTTGCTTCCATTAATTCTAGATATTTTTCCTTGTCTACATTCACCATGAACTCTCTCCTAAACATCTACTTTATTAATTAATTTTATCAAATTTTTAGGTTAAAATAAATAGTTTCAGAATAGTTATGATAATTTCTTAAACTTATTTTAGTACATAAACATTTAACTTAAATAAATTTTTGATATGTAATAAGATCAAGCCATCTTTCGAACTTATATCCTACACGTTTAAATTCACCACACACTGCATAACCGTTTCGTTCAAACAATGTACGACTTCCTATGTTTTCTCCACATACTAAGGCTAATAGGGTATTAATTTCTTTCTCTGACTGCCTAGCACGCTCTTCTATAAACTTTAAAGCCTGCCTTCCTATTCCTCTTCCTTCGTAGCCATGCTTTAAATAAAGAGTTACCTCTGCACTATGTCCAAAAGCCTCTCTTGGCTTAAACTGCGTTAATACCACGTAGCCACATATTTCATCGTCTTGCTTTATTAAATAACTTTCATATTTAGGATTTTCAAATATTACAAGCTGTCTCATTTCTTCATAGCTTACTTCATTGATATGAAAAGTCACTGTAGAATTTTTAATGTAGTATGAATAAATCTCTCTTACAATATCAATATGCTCTTCTTTAATTGGTTCAAATTTTAGTGCTACTAATTGTTTCATATTCTATCTATATCCTCTCAACTATTTTGTATTATAAAAGGCGACCGTAGCATCCTAAGATGCCACGGTCGCCTTCATAATCTGTTTTATACTAATGCTGCATATTTGCAAACTTGGTGTATTGTCCAAGCCATACAAGTTCTACTGTTCCCGTAGGACCATTTCTTTGTTTGGCAATAATAACTTCACCAACGTTTTTCTTATCTGTATCTGGATGATAATATTCATCACGATATAAGAACATAACAACGTCGGCATCCTGTTCAATAGCTCCAGATTCCCTTAAATCCGAAAGCATTGGTCTATGGTCTGTTCTTGTTTCACATGCACGAGAAAGCTGTGATAAGGCAATTACAGGAGCATTCATCTCCCTTGCAAGCGCCTTTAATGAACGTGAGATATCTGAGATTTCTTGTTGTCTAGAATCTCCTTTTCCACTACCACTCATAAGCTGTAAGTAGTCAATCATGATAAGGTCTAATCCCTTTTCCATTTTAAGCCTTCTACATTTTGCACGCATTTCCATAACATTAATACCGGCTGTATCATCAATAAAAATTCTAGAGTCTGCAATATTAGGAATACTTCTAGCAAGACGATCCCAATCCTCTTTCTCTAGCATCCCTGTACGTGCCTTCTGTGAATCAACCATAGCCTCTGCACAAAGCATACGGCTCACTAATTGATCCTTTGACATTTCCAGACTGAATACAGCAACACTTTGCTTATTCTTAATACCTGCTGTTTGAATAATATTAAGCGCAAAGGCTGTTTTACCCATAGAAGGTCTGGCTGCTACCAAGACTAAGTCGGATGGTTGAAGTCCTGCAGTACGCTGATCTAAGTCAATAAATCCTGTTTCAATCCCTGTAATACCACCTTTACTTTGATGGGCTTCTTCAATCTTATCAATTGAAGTGATAACAATCTCATCAATACCAGTGAAGTCCTCTGTACTCTTATTTTGAAGAATATCAAAAATTTGTTTTTCTGCAAAACTCATGATGCTATCAATAGGCTCTTCTCCTTCATAGCTCTTTGCAGCAATTTCATTACTGGCTTTAATTAGTCTTCTTAGGGTTGCCTTCTCTTCTACAATCTTTGCATACTGTTTAATATGGGCTGATGTAGGTACGCTACTAGCAAGTTCAGCTATATAAGCTAAACCACCTACTTGCTCTAATACGCCCTTTTGAACTAATTTATCTTGGATAGTAATAAGGTCTATAGGATTTCCGCTTGTGTATAGCTCAATAATAGCTGCATAAATTTGCTCATGATCAGGTCTATAAAAGTCTTCAGGTCGTAATATTTCACTAGCAACAATAACAGCTTCATGATCTAAAATCATGGAACCTAAAACAGACTGTTCCGCCTCCAAACTATGTGGCGGAATTCTCATATTAGGTACTTGCTCCATAGCCTATTCCTCTTCTTTTGTATTATATTTGATATAATATATTATCGTCTTATATAGTCATTAATTATGCTTCTACAACGTAAACACTTACTGTTGCAGTTACTTGTGGATGTAATTTGATTGTTACTTTTAATCCACCTAATCCTTTAATAGGATCTTTTAATTGGATTTTCTTTTTATCTACAGCTACACCTAAATCTTTTTTGATTACTTCTGCAATTTCTTTTGATGTAACAGAACCAAATACTTTTCCACCTTCACCAGTTTTTACTGGAATTTTAATTTCTTTTTCATTAAGTTTTTCAGCAACTGCTTTAGCTTCATCTAACTCATGTTGTTTACGTTTAGCTTCTGCATTTTGCTCTAATTT
>CALGWE010000052.1:0-1392 GCA_937935915.1 uncultured Clostridia bacterium | reverse complement strand
AGATTATGAGAAAAGCAGAGATTGAAAGAAACACAGCAGAAACAAAGATTAAATTAAGCTTAGATTTAGATGGTGAAGGTAAAGTACAAATTCAAACAGGAATTGGTTTTTTTGACCACATGCTGACACATATTGGGAAACATTCTTTAAGTGATTTAAAAGTTGTTGCAAATGGTGATTTAGAAGTGGATTGTCATCATACAGTCGAAGATGTAGGGATTGTATTAGGGCAAGCTATTAAACAGGCGTTAGGCACCAAAGAAGGTATTAACCGTTATGGTCAAGCAATTATTCCAATGGATGAAGCACTGATTTTATAGATACACCTTTTACAACAGATCGCATTGGGGAATTTGATACAGAAATGATAGAAGAATTCTTTAGAGCAGTTGGCGTAAATGCAGGGATGAATCTTCATATTCAAGTACTCCGTGGTAAAAATAATCATCACATTGTAGAAGGCATGTGTAAAGCTTTTGCAAAAGCACTTTTACAAGCAGTTACGTTTAATCCTCGTATTAAAGGTGTAGCTTCTACAAAAGGTATGCTTGAGGGATAAAGGGGGCAGGAAAATGGAAATTGCAATTATAGATTATGGTATGGGAAATTTAAAAAGTGTACAAAAAGCTTTTACAGCTTTAGGATTTGATGCAACCATCACAAGTAAACGTGAAGATATCAAAAATGCACATAAGGTGGTATTACCTGGTGTAGGAGCGTTTCGTGATGCCATTTCTCAGCTTAATGAAACAGGTATGACAGAGGCGATACAAGAAGCTGTAAAATCAGGCAAACCTTTTTTAGGCATTTGTTTAGGTATGCAACTTTTATTTGATAAAAGCTATGAATATGGTGAATATGAGGGCCTTAAGATTTTACCAGGTGAGATTATTAAATTTAAGGAAGAGGATATGCGCCTTCCAAATGGTGAAATGCTTAAAGTGCCACATATGGGGTGGAATACATTAGAGTTTACAAAGAAGGAGCCTTTATTTGCAGGTTTAAAAGATGAAAGTAGTGTCTACTTTGTACACTCATATTATTTACAAACAACAGTGGATATTGTAAGTAGTTATACAAACTATGGGACACGTATTGCTGTATCAGCGCAAAAGGATAATGTATTTGCAACACAGTTCCATCCAGAAAAAAGTGGGGATGTAGGACTTCAAATTTTAAGAAACTTCGGAGGATTAAAAGGATGAAACTTTACCCAGCAATCGATTTAAAAGCAGGACAATGTGTACGCCTTTTACAAGGTGATTATAATGAAGTAACAGTATATGGGAATAATCCAGCAAAGATGGCTAAGAAATGGCAAGACTTAGGCGGTGCGTATCTTCATATTGTAGATTTAGATGGGGCTAAAGCTGGTGAAAGCCAAAATGGGCA
>CALGWE010000051.1:0-13413 GCA_937935915.1 uncultured Clostridia bacterium | reverse complement strand
ATTTAGAACAACTCATTATTACTGGAAAAACTTAGTCTTAAGTTAACGGCTATGATAATTAAATGATAAAAATAATGGATGAAGCAATTATGCTCATCCATTATTTTTTCGCAAAACAAATTGTATACAATAAGAACTGGAGAATTTTTATGATTAAATTTGAAAATGTAAGCAAAGTATACCCGAATGGGTACAAGGGCCTTAAAAATGTATCACTTGAAATTGAACAAGGTGAATTCGTAGCAATTATCGGGCTTTCAGGAGCTGGTAAATCTACATTAATTCGTACAATTAATCGTGTACATGATATTACAGAAGGTCAATTAACAGTAGATGGTGTAGATGTTAATTCATTAAAAGGAAAAGCACTTAGAAAATATCGTAGAAGTGTAGGGATGATTTTCCAATCATTTAATCTTATTACAAGAACAACAGTACTTAATAACGTACTTACTTCTAATATTCCAGATCTTCCATTTTGGCGTGTGCTTTTAGGTGCATATCCTAAAGAGCAAAAAGTTATCGCATTAGAAGCTTTAGATAAAGTTGGTATTTTAGATAAAGCTTATACAAGATGTGATCAACTTTCTGGTGGACAACAACAAAGGGTAGCTTTAGCTAGAACTTTAGCACAACAACCAAAAATTATGTTAGCTGATGAACCAGTAGCAGCTTTAGACCCTGTAACAGCTAGACAAGTTATGGATGACTTTAGACGTATTAATAAAGAAATGAATATCTCTATTTTAATTAATATTCACCATGTTGATTTAGCATTAGAATATGCTGATCGTGTAATTGGTGTTAGAGCTGGTGAAATTGTATATGATGGGCCAAGTAGCAAAGTAACACAAGAAGTGTTAGATAGTATTTATTGTGGTCAAGAAATTGGAAAAATGGAGGCATAAGAATGAGCTTATATGATAAGATTTTCCCACCGAAAAAGTTAACTCTTTCAGATGGAAGAGAAGTCTTAGAGCGTCGTTCAAGAATGCCACTAATTGTTTTATTATTAGTTATTGCTTCTTGGATTTCAATTGATATTACAGGTTTTGATTTATCTGTATTAATGAAAAGAGGGGAACAGTTCTTTGTTATCTTAGGACAAATGTTTCCACCAGAGACAAGCTATATAAGTGCAATCTGGGGACCATTATTTGATACAATTAAAATGTCTTTATTAGGTTCAGTTATTGGTGCAGTAGTTGCAATTCCATTTGCAATGCTTGCGGCAAGTAATGTTGTGCATAATAAAGTAGTTGTGTCTATTACACGTTTATTCTTAAGTTTAGTAAGAACAGTTCCTACATTAGTTATTGCGCTTATTGCAACTTATGTATTTGGGCTTGGTACTTTAGCTGGTACAACAGCTATTGCTGTATTTACATTTGCTTATATTGGTAAACTTTTATATGAGCAAATTGAAACAGTAGATATGGGTGCATATGAAGCAATGGAGTCCTTTGGAGCAACTAAGTTACGTGCTTTTGTTGCAGCGATTATGCCTCAAGTTTTACCAAGTTATATTGCAAACTGTTTATTCTGTTTTGAAGGAAATGTAAGATATGCTTCAATCTTAGGATATGTAGGTGCAGGTGGTCTTGGGCTAATCTTAAATGAAAAGATTGGTTGGAGAGAATACAGTAGTGTAGGTATGATTCTTGTGACGCTCTTTATAACAGTTATGATTATTGAGGGAATCAGTCATTATTTACGTAAGAAATTAACTTAAGAAAGGGTACTAACGTGAGAGCAGAAATTAAACAACAGTTAGCAAAAGAGCCTAAAAGCTGGATCTTTCAATTAGCAGCGGCCTTGATTTTTGTTGTACTTATGGCATGGTCAAGTAGTACAGTTGACTTTAAAGGTGTAACAGATGGTGGTACAGATGTAGCAAAAAGTATTTTCATGGGTATTTTGCAACCTGATACTGAACTTTTATTTAACTTTACAAATAAAGGGGTACCATACCTTTTATTAGAAACAATGTGTATTGCATTTTTAGGAACAATTGTAGGGGCTATTTTAGCGATTCCTATTTCTTTCTTAAGTGCAAGTAATATTATGCCTAAGCCAATTGCAGTTATTGGACGCGTTATTATTATGGCAATAAGAACAATTCCAGCTTTCGTATATGGTCTTATGTTCATTAGGGTAACAGGACCTGGGGCGTTTGCAGGGCTTTTAACAATGTCAGTTTGTTCAATTGGTATGATTTCAAAAATGTACATTGAATCTATTGAAGACATTGATACTAAAATTTTAGAATCATTAGATGCTTGTGGATGTACAACATTCCAAAAAATTCGTTTCGGTATTTTACCACAACTTATGCCAGACTTCGCATCAACAATTATTTATCGTTTCGATATGAATTTAAGAGATGCTACAGTTTTAGGTTTAGTAGGTGCTGGTGGTATCGGGGCGCCATTAATCTTTGCGATGAATGCTTATAAATGGAATCAAGTAGGGGCTATCTTAGCTGGACTTATTGTATTAGTATTAATTATCGAATGGCTTTCAGGTAAAATTCGTATTAAACTCGCAAGGGGGTAAGATAAATGAAAAGAACATTAAAGATGTATTATACGTCAGATACACATGGTTATTTATTCCCAACAGATTATATTACTAAATCAAGCAGAGATATGGGTGTATTAAGCTGCATAAATGAATTTAATAAAGATGGTAATACACTTATTTTAGATGGTGGTGACACAATTCAAGGGTCTGCATTTGTGAAATATATGTGGGAGAACTCAGAAAGAGGTTTTCCTATTGCAGAAGTATTTAATACTGCACCATATGACTATGTAGCACTTGGCAATCATGATTTCAATTATGACTACACAGGGCTTCAAAAATATTTAGACACATTACAAGCTGGTGCTTTAGCAGCTAATGTAATTGATAAAGCAGGTAAATTAAATATAAAACCTTATGTGATTCATACACTTGAAAATGGTTTAAAAGTAGGTTTAGTAGGAATCGTTACAGACTATGTTAACTTATGGGAAAAACCTGAACATCTTACAAACTTAGAAGTAAAAGATACTTTTGAAGCTGCAAAAGTCACATTAGAAGAAATTAAGGATCAATGTGATGTAACAGTATGTATTTATCATGGTGGATTTGAAGCTGACCTTGAAACAGGCAAAAGTTTAGCTAAAGGAAAAGAAAATGTGGGTTACCGTATTTGTAAAGAATTAAGCTATGATGTAGTACTTACAGCACATCAACATATGCCAGTAGAAGGCAGAATGATACATGGTACTTATACACTTCAATTACCAGCTAATGCACAAAAGTATGCTGAAGTTTTAGTTGAAGTTAAAGAAAATGGTGAACTTGAAATTACTTCTACATGTAAAGCACCTAAAGCTATTGAAATGAGCCCAGAGGCTATTCAAGCAGTAGGAACTCATGGATCAGTTGAACTTGCAAATAAGTGGTTTAGCATGCAACAAGCAGTAGAAGAATGGTTAGATAAAAAATTAGGTGGATTCACAGAAGAGATTCCAGCTTTAGATAAATTAACATTAGCATTAGAAGGTTCTAGATTAGCTGATTTCTGTAATCAGTTACAATTAGAACTTTCAGGTGCAGATTTCTCTTGTATCAGCTTAGGAAACAACCCAATTGGATTTAAGAAAGAAGTAACGACAAGAGACGTTATGGGGGCATATCAGTTCCCTAATACAGTGAAAGTATTAGAAGTAGATGAAAAAGTACTTCGCCAGGCTTTAGAGCGTTGTGCACAGTATTATACGCTTAAAGAAGATGGAGAAGTAGTGATTTCAGATTGCTTCATTAATCCTAAAGTAGAACATTATAATTATGATTTCTTTGCCGGATTAAGCTATACATTTGATCTTACAAAGCCTGTAGGTGAGAGAGTAGTAGAAATCTTAAAAGATGGCCAGCCATTAGGTGATAAAAAGTATACTTTAGCTATGAGCGATTACCGTGCAACAGGAACTGGTGGTTATGAATGCTATCAACAATGTGAAGTGGTTAAAGAATATGATGTAGATATTCAAGCATTAGCAATTGAATATATCAAAAAGCATCAAGTAGTAGAAATCATGGCAAAGCCAGATTTTAAAATTATTACAACTAAATAATATTTGAGTAAGAGGAGCTGGTATAATAGCAGATCCTCTTATTTAAATTTGAAGAGAATAAATATAAATTTAAAAGCCTAGTTATAAGGTGAGTTATAGAATGTAAAAGATAATACTTTATAAATAGTTTTGGATAATATCTCCTAAAAAATCTTAAAAAGCATTGACAGAAGTAAACTATTAGTGTAAGATAAGTTTTGTCTTTAAGAGATATATGCGCGAGTGGCTCAGTTGGTAGAGCATCTCCTTGCCAAGGAGAGGGTCGCGGGTTCGAGTCCCGTCTCGCGCTCTAATGATAAGAGGCTTAGATATTGAATATCTAAGCCTTTTTTGCATTTAAAAATAGTAAAGTAAGGATATATGATAAAATAACCTTAAAAAATATTTATACGAATGCAACATTTGAGTTACTTCTAGTGTATTAAAAGTAGAAGTCAAGTAAAGTGGCGATAAATAAGTTAGTAGAAATTATTTCATCAATCCAATAATGATAGGGTAGACTTCTTGAAAAAGAGGTCTATTATTATATTAGCAGGATATAAGTTAGGAGAAGTGAGAAGGTGAAGATTTATATTATAGGCTGTGTAGGCAGCGGAAAGACGACTTTAGCGAAGAAATTATCTAGGGAAATAGATATCCCTTATTATGAACTTGATAATATTGCTTATAAGAGAGAAAGGGGTAAAAGAAGACGTATAAGTAATGAGGAGCAGCTGGAGCAATTAAATGAAATAGATAAGCAGGGCAAATGGATCTGTGAAGGTGTGTATCGAAAAAGTTATCATTGCCTATTAGATAGATGCGATAAGATTATTTATTTAGATACACCTTTTGAAGAAAGACGAAAAAATATCGTGATAAGATTCATTAAACAGCAGTTAGGATTAGATAAATGTAATTATAAATCTGACTTTAAGATGCTTTCACTCATGTTACAGTGGAATAAAGACTTTGAAAAAACACGTCATATCTTTGAAAAAAGATTAAAATTTTATCAAAACAAGGTAGTACGCGTAAAAGATGTCCAAGATTTTACACAAAATAAATTATGATAAATGACGTATTTTCAAGGGTTTTAAGGGTATAATAATAAAAGAAACAAAAAAACTTAAAAAAAGTTTATAAAAACGCTTGACGTATGTAATCTTATAGTGTAATATTATACAAGTCAGCGGGACACGAACCGCTAACAAGAAAAGAAATAAACAATAAGGCCCGTTGGTCAAGCGGTCAAGACACCGCCCTTTCACGGCGGTAACACGAGTTCGATTCTCGTACGGGTCATACTTATAAGAAGCATCATAACTCAGGTTATGGTGCTTTTTGTTTTATCTAATAAAAATGTTATAATATATCGAAAATACAAAAATAATCAGTATAAAAATATAGATAGTTAATACATATTTAACTTTAAAAATATATTTTATTGGGGGCTGAGTAAGTATGCTAAGAATAGCTTTTTGTGATGATCAGAACGTACATTTAGATAGAATGAAGCAATTAATTGTAATGGAACTAGAAGCATTAAATTTGAAATATGATATTGAAACCTATACCAGTGGTAATTCATTGCTTGAAGACTATAGCAAGGAGATAGAAGGATTAGATTTGATTTTCTTAGATATAGATATGCCGCAGCTAGATGGCATTAAGGTGGCTAAAAAGATTAGAGATATGAATGATCAAGTTGTTATTGCCTTTTTAACTATGATGGAAAATAGGGTTTATGATACCTTTGGATATAATGCTTATCGATTTATTTTAAAAAGTTATGATGAGCAGCGTATTAGAAGTTTATTTAAAGAGTGTTTAATGCATGTAATAGGATTAAAGGCTAGCTATACATTTAATACCCCAGAAGGCATGTTGAAACTTGTGGAGAAAGAAATAATATATTTTGAAAGAAGCCTTCGAAAGTTCTATGTGAAATCTACCAAGGGGAAATATAGGATTATAATAGATAAATTTGAGGATATTACTGAGGTACTAGGAAGAAATAATTTTTTTGAACAACCAAATCGCTCAGTATTATTAAACCTTAGATATGTAGATGAGATTACCAAAAAAGATGAAGTCATCGTAAGATATTGCGAAGAAGAAGAAAGTTTTTCATTAGGCAGAACTAAGAAAAAAGAGTTTTATGATAGTTTTATTTCATATATAAGGTAGGGGTTGTATGTACGGGGTTTTAGAATTTATATTTTCGGCATTAGATTTTGTTTATTTAAATATGTATTTAAATATTTTCTTACATAAGAAACGGAGCAATAAAACTTGTACAGTCATTATTGGCATCATTGTATTTTCAATGTTATCCAATTATGTGACACAATTTCATTTATATAAAGTTTCAGCGGATATGATTTGCTTCATTTTAATGAGTGCATATGCTTTTATATATTTTAAAGAGGATATAAGAACGTTATTATTAGCAAGTATTTTATTCGATGGAGTATTAATGGGCATTAGTTTGTTAGTTATAAATTTAGCTGCTGGTGTTACTATGAAAAGCATTGATGAGATTATGGCATTTCATACCGTAAGTAGAATATGTATCGTTACTTTAGTAAAAATATTAAGTTTGTTTATTGTAAGAATGCTAAAGAATCTCAAAATGTATTTGAATTTAGAGATAAGCCATAAATACAAGTATATGTTAATGGGAATTGTCATTTTCTCCATGTTATGTATTGCAATTGTTACGAAGATTGCTTTGGAAACGAAAGAAGTTCAGGTTTGTAGAGTAGCTTCAATAATGATTACATGTTTTATTATATTGAATATGGCCATAGTAGTACTGATTAATCAAATTGGTAGGTATTTAGAAGAACAAAATACATTAAAAATTATTATTAATTCTCAAGAGATGTTAAAAAAATCTATCATCGAAGTAGATAATAAGGAAAAAATAATTCGTAAGCAAAAACATGATATGTTGAATCATTTTAGTGTACTTAGATATTTGATAGATAATCAAGATTTAACAAAGGCGACAGCGTATATTAATGATTTACAAAAAGAAGTAGAGCAGCCCAGTGCTTATTTTAAGACAGGTAATATTATTGCTGATGCTGTAATCAATCAAAAAATAGAAGTGGGGAAAGCTGATCATATAAAATTTAATATCAAGGTGAAGGTGCCAGAAGAAATAAAAATTACAGCAACTGATTTAGGGGCATTATTATCTAATCTATTAGATAATGCAATCGAGGCTGTTAGAGAAGTAGATGAAGAAAAAAGAATGATTGATATTAATATTCATCATAAAAAATTATTAGTAGAAGTATCAAATGCAGTACTTTCTAACCCCATTAATCATGGAGAATTGATGCGGCGAAAAAAAGAAAATGCTAAAGAACATGGTTATGGTATGAAGAGTATCCAATATGTGGTAAATAAGTATGATGGTTATTTAAATTATAAATGTGAGGAAAATATATTTAGTGTTTCTATATTAATCTCTATTGCATAGCAATAGAGATATTTTTTTGCTAAATATGTTATTTAGACATGTAGGCATGCCATTAAGACGGTTACTAAAATTTCTAGTGAAAAAGATGTTAGAGTGAAGGAAAAGTGAAGAAGTCTTAGGAGGCAAATATGTTTAATAATATAAAGAAAGCTAGCACTGCTATGCTTGTTATTAGCATGGTAACAGGCTGTGGTGCTAGTGTAGGAAATGAAAAAGTAAAGGATAAAGAACTTGTTATTTCTACATACTTTCCAAGTCCTTATTTAGAGACTGTAGTGAAGCAATTTGAAAAAGAACATCCTGATGTAGAGGTGACAATAGAAGCTTTTAAAGAATTTGGAGAACCAACAAGGGTTTCAGAAGGAATAGAGGTACCTGGGCAGGATATGAACCCAGAGCGTACACTTGAAAATTATATCACCTATTTAAATACAGCTTTCATGGGGAATACAGCACTAGATTTATTAATGCTAAGTTGGTTACCGGAATATAAATATGCTCAAAGCGGTTATTTAGTGGATTTAACTTCTTATATAGAAGGAACAAGTCAGTTGACGGATAAGCAGTATTATATGAACGTTTTAAAAAGTAGTACTTATAAAGAGAATATTTATGCTATACCAGTAGGTTTTGATGTAACGATGGTAGGTATAAATGAAAAGGCTATGATTAAGGCGGGTATAGATGAAGCAGCAATTAATGGGGAGTATTGGGATTACAAGAGCATGGAAAAGTTATTAGATACTGCGCCAAATAAAGAAGAGGTATATTTACAAAATGGGGATGCAAACAGCTTATTCCATGATAAATATGGATTAGAAGAAGAACAGTTCATACAGATAGAAGATAAAGTAGTGAACTTTGATAATGGGCAGTTTATTCAGCTTTTAAAAGAGTGTAAAGCAGCAGAAGATAAGGGATTATTATACAATGGGGAATTTGAAAACCAAGCAGAAAATAGTTTATTTGCTAATTGTTTAGGTGGTCGTAGATATTGTTTATATCAACCAGAATACATTGGGCACGCAGGGGATATGAATTATACAAAGCCACGTATGAATGAAGAAGGAAAAATAGAGTTAAATGCAACAAGTGAAATAGCTATTACAAAGGATGCCAAAGATCAAGCGCTTTGCTGGGAGCTTATTCAAACTATGTTATCTGAAGAAATGCAAAAGAGTCCGGAGGTAGATGGTATTCCGGTTAATAAGAATGCAGCTTTTATGAGAAATACTGAGACAGCTAAAACGTTAAAAAAGGAACTTAGACATGAAGGACTTAAATTACAGAAGGAACCTGAAGAGATTGCTAATGAATTAAAAGAGGCACTTGAAAAATGGGTAAGTATACCGTATATCAAGAAATCAGTTATAGAAATTGATGATGTTGTTTATGAAGAAACGGAGCAGTTCTTTAAAGGCAATAAAAGTGCGGAAGAAGTGGCACAAAAGATACAAACTAAGGTTTATACTATGTTAAATGAATAATGAAATATGAGAGGGGTGAATAAAAAATGACTCATAAAAGAAATTTTAAGGGGATAGTATTTCTACTGCCTAGTTTAGTAGGATTTAGTGTTTTTTATCTCATCCCTTTTATAATGGCTTTTTATTATACAGTTGTAGATCAAGGAGTGAATGCAGATTTTGTAGGGTTCACATACTACATGCAATTATTTCAAAATGATATTTTTATAGATGCCTTAAAGAATACAGTACTATTTATTGGGATATGTGTACCGATTAGTATGATGCTTTCTTTAGTAGTAGCTATGGGAATAAAAACATTACATCATCAAAAAAGATTATTGCAGTGCATTGTACTTATGCCAATGATTATACCAACAGCCTCTATTGCGTTCTTCTGGAAGGAATTTTTTAGTTTAGAAGGGTTATTAAATAGGGTTTTGAGTATAAGAGGAATAGAAGCTATTGATTGGTTAAATTCCCAATATGCACTAGGGGTTATGATTTATATTTTTATATGGAAAAACATAGGGTACAATACCATTCTTTTCACAGCTGGGTTATATAGTATTCCAACTACATATTATGAAAGTGCTGCTATTGAAGGTGCCAATGGCATAGCAAGATTTAAATATATTACATGGGTATATTTATTGCCTACAACAGTATTGGTGTTTATTATGTCTATCATCAATAGTTTTAAGGTGTTTAAAGAAATATATCTTATAGCAGGAGGGTATCCACATGAATCGATTTATATGATTCAACATTATATGAACAATATGTTCTTATCATTAAACTATCAGAAGTTAAGTACAGCAGCCTATATACTTGTTACTTTTATACTTATATTAATGTTTATTCTACGATTGGGACAAAAGGGGGCAGATGATGAAATCTAAATCTAAAACCTTAGTATTAGGATTTTGGTTTGTTATATTAAGCATGATGCTCTTGTACCCATTATTCAGTACATTTACCAATTCCTTTATGGGCTCAGAAGAAATCGTGAGACATTACACATTAGAAGGCAGCAATATGATGCTAATCCCAGAACAAGTTACTTTTAAAAGTTATGTATACTTGCTTTTTTATAAGCCTAAATACCTTATTTTATTTTGGAATTCGGTAAAGATTACAGTGAGTATTATTGTGGGACAGGCTATTATATCTTTTTTAGGAGCTTATGGTTTTATACAATCTGATTTTAAAGGGAAACAAATTATTTTTTATATGTATATCATCGTTATGTTATTGCCACTTCAGGTTGTACTAGTTCCAAATTTTATGATTATACAAAAATTAGGACTTATGGATAGTCATTTAGCCATTATTTTGTCAGGGATTTTTTCACCTTTTGGTGTGTTTTTATTAACCCAATATATGAAGGCCATTCCAAAGGAATATATAGAAGCTGCTTATATGGATGGATGTAATGAAATGGATATTTTAATCAATATATTTTTGCCGATTACAAAAGCAGGATTATTTGCATTAGTAATCTTAGCGTTTATTGAATACTGGAATGTAGTAGAACAGGCGATTGTATTTTTACAAGATATCTATAAGCAGCCATTATCACTATTTTTATCAACAATCAGTGAGCAGCAAGTAGAAAGTATATTTGCAGCATCATGTTTTTATATGATTCCTGTAATTATAGTGTTTTTATATGGACAAGATTATTTAGTTGAAGGCATAGAACTTTCAGGGATAAAGGGGTAGATAAAATGGAGAGGAAATTAGGACAGAAGAAAATTACTAAGATAGGAATGATTTTTATGAGCATTATTTTAGTGCTCACTTTTTTTTCAAAAACACTTATGAATATGACTTTACCAAAGGTAAGAGTAGGCAAAGCGGCGCAAATGAACTTAAGTAAAACATTAGAATGTAAAGCAAATGCAATATTTCAAAAAGAAGTACCTATTTATGCGCCTTTTCAGGGAAAAGTATTAAAGGTCTATGTAAAACCAGGGGATGAAGTAAATAAGGGAGATATACTTTATCAATTAGATATTGAGGAGACAAAAAAAGAACTACAAACCAAACAAATAGAATTAAAAAAGGCTGAAGTAAATTTAAAATTACAAGTCGATAAAGTAACTAGTATTTATGAGAAATTAAATAAAGTAGAACAAGAGATAAATGAAGAACAGGGAAAACAAAGTTTAGTAGAAGATAAAACATTAGAAATAAAAGAAGCCAAAGCATTAGTAGCTGTTAATGAGGATTTATATAGAAATGAACTGATTTCAGAAAGTGAACTTAGAAAATCACAAATAGCATTAGAAAGCTTAGTAAATGCGCAGCAAAAGGAATTAAAAGAGCATGAAAAAGCTAAAGAAGAAATAATCAAACTATTAAAAGAAGAGATTATAAGTTTGCAAGATGAAAAAAAAGAACTACAGGGGCAAGAGGAATTACAACAACTAGAAATAGAGCAAATTAAATTAGAGATAGCTGACTTAGAAAAGATAAAAAGCCAGAACGGAATGATTATAGCCAGTAGCGGAGGAAGAGTATTAGAGCCTAAAGAGGGGGAAATGGCGGCAGAAGGACAAAGAATAAGTGAAAACCAATTACTTTTACAACTTGGAAGTTTAGAGGCTGGATATAGATTAGAGGTAGAAATAGAACCAGAAATAGACTTTATGAAAATAGATGATTTAGTAGATGTAAAGAGCGAAGATGTAGTTGATTTAAAAGGGAGTATTAATCAAATAAAAAAAGAAAAGGATCATTTAAAGATTGGAATAACGTTTAATTCAGAAGTAGTTAATGTAGGAGATGAGATGACTATTGTCTTTAAAGAAGAGGATAAAATCTATGATAATGTAATTCCATATAGTGCGGTGTACAAAGAAGAAAATAGTTACTTTGTATTTGTGGCAGAAGAAATAGATGATGCATTGGGGAAATCTTATATGGTTAAAAAGAAAAAAGTATATATGGCGGATTATAATGACACGTATGTTGCTATTTCAGAAGGCATTACTGTTTTAGACAAAGTTATTATCACAAGTGAAGATGAAATATCAGAAGGTATGCGCATAAGACTAGAAAATGAAAATGAGGTTTTAGTGAATGAATAGATTAGGTATTTTTAGAGATATAAAATTTATTGTAATAATAGGCTTTATAGGACTTATAAGCTTAATTGTTTCAAGTTGGAGTGAGAAGATGGGGGCAAAGGAAATCGCTTATATTACAGCCAAAGATTCTACACATAAAGAAAAGCTATTTACTATAAAAGATATAGAGGAGTTAGAAGAAAAATATCCAGAACTAGAAATATCTTATAGTTATGAATCTACACAAGTTATAGAATCAGATAATAGAGCGTATTTAATCTGGCTTATTCAAACTAATGAAAATTATAACAAATGGAATAAATTAAGTTTATGCCATGGTGTTTTTTTAAATAATAATCCATATGCTAAGCAGCAAATTGTACTAGATCATCAAGTGGCTTTTAATTTATTTGGAACAACAGAGTTGCTAGAGAATGAGCAGCGAAAAAAAGTAGAAATAGAGGGGCAATCATACAAGGTAGAAGGGGTAATAAAACAAAGATTGTATGATAGATATAAATATAAAAAGAAAAAGATAAAGGGGACAGCATATAGTTTAGGCAAAAAGGATGACGTAACACTAAAGGGATTTGTAGTCTGTAATCTTGAGGATGAGAAGTTAAAAAATCAAGAAATAATTAATACGCTACTAGCTACTTTAGGAAGAAATAAAGAGGACTATATGTATATTTCAGTCAAGCAGCAGATGGAAAGGCTGAATCATACAATGCAGCTTGTGAGAAGTAGTATTTTGGTTATGCTATTAATTTGTTTATGGAACCAGATCAGAGCTAGAGGAAAATCAGCATATATAAAGTTACAGGAAGGACTAAAAAAAGAATATCTGCATAAATACATAAGGAATAATGCAAAAGTGATACTTAAACAAATAATCATAATAATGGCTGTAGGTGGAATAAGCATTTTTATAGGGGAACGGTTTATAGAAGAACTTGTTGAAGTATGTACACCAATCAAAAATATACTAGTACAAATGGAAGAATACCCTAAATCTATACAAATAATTTGCAGAAGTAGTCAAATAGGTTTGATTTTCTGTAGTATCGTAGAGATTTTTTTAATAAGGAAAACCTTGAAAATACAAGGATAATAGAGGTTGATATAATTTCTTTGAAAAAAATAGAAAAAAGGGGTTGACGTATGTAGAAAATAAGTGTAATATTATATAAGTCAGCGGGACACAAACCGCTAACGAAAAATAAATGAACTTTGAAAACAAAATAGTAATCATATAAACCAGTCGATTCATTAAATCA
>CALGWE010000050.1:0-2428 GCA_937935915.1 uncultured Clostridia bacterium | reverse complement strand
TTGACGGAGCAGGCCGTAGAAGTGGCAAAACAGATGATCGCGGATGGCGGATATGAAAACGACCGGGTGTTTGTCATCTTTTTGCCGGACTGCCATGAAAGTCTGGCAGGTATTGTAGCCGGACGAATCCGGGAGGCATACCATCGACCGACCCTGGTAATCACCCGTGGGGAAGAAGGCGCGAAAGGCTCCGGCAGATCCATCGAGGGTTATTCGATGTTTGAAGAACTGAATAAATCTGATATATCTTTCCTTCACGAATAAGATTTCTAATAGCATCATTACATACCATAAGCTCTACTGCCACCTCTCGGCTTCCACCATCACTTTTTTCCACAAGCTGTTGAGATAATACCCCACTTAAAGCACCAGCAAGTTGTATACAAATTTGCTTTTGTTCATATGGCATAAACATATTAATCACACGTTCTATTGTTTGTTCAGCCCCTAATGTATGCAACGTACTTAACACTAAATGCCCTGTCTCAGCTGCCACAAGAGCAATGCGCATAGTTTCTACATCTCTAATCTCACCAATTAATATAACATCAGGATCTTCTCTTAGAGCAGCATGCACACCCTTTGTAAAACTTAAACAATCTATACCTATTTCTCGCTGATTTAAAATACTTTTCTTAGGGCTATGCACAAACTCAATAGGCTCTTCTAAGGTTAAAATATGCAAAGCAGAAGTCGTATTCATATAATCTACAATACTGGCAAGAGTTGTGGATTTACCACTTCCTGTAGGGCCTGTAATAAGTACTAAACCTGTAGAAGCTAATAAGTCTTCAAGAGTTTTATCTGGTAAACCTAATGACTTCATAGACGGTATATCATGATTAATAAATCTTAAAGCAATGCTATAGCTACCTCTTTGCTTAAATATATTGACTCTAAAGCGCCATTTTTCTTCTAATGTATAGGCGAAATCCACCTCATTTTCTTGTTTAAGCTTAGCTATTAATTTCACCTGATTTTCTAGTAATACCGTCATATAATCTTGCACCTCTTCTTTTGTAATAAATGAACTTCCCATAGGAACTAATCGTCCATTTAAACGCATTGTAGGTACTGTGCCCACTACAAGATGTAAATCAGAGCCTTTTTGAGCCACCACTTCTTTTAATAAATAATCAATTGGCATTCTCTCTCCTCTCTTCACCCCTTATAAGTTACACGTAGTAATTCTTCCATACTCGTATCCCCCCTTAAAACATGTTCATAGGCATTTTGCCACAAGGTATCCATCCCCTCCTCTTCAGCTACTGTTTTAATCACATCAGCAGTTATTTTTCCTTTGGCAATCATTTCTTGAAGCTTTGGACTGACTACTAAAACCTCATGAATAGCAAACCTTCCTTTATAACCTATTTGGTGACATGCTTTACATCCTACAGGCTCATAAACCTTCAAACCTTCTGGCAACTGATAAATCAGTGCCTCTGCCGATGTCACATAATGTACTTTGCGACATACAGAACACAGCTTACGCATAAGACGCTGAGAAATCACACCTTTTACAGCAGCCCCCACCATATAATCTTCAATCCCCATATCTATCAGCCTTGGAATAGTACTAATGGCATCATTAGTATGCAAAGTACTCAATACCAAATGCCCCGTAACAGCTGCACGGATAGCAATGCGTGCTGTCTCCTCATCTCGCATCTCGCCTATCATAATGACATCTGGATCTTGTCTTAATATGGCACGTAAAACACTACCAAAACTTAAACCAACTTTAGGATTAACCGCAACTTGATTAATGCCTTCAATGACATTTTCTACAGGGTCTTCCACGGTAATAATATTAATACTCTCATGATTTAGCCATTTCAATGCCGCTGCCAATGTGGTAGATTTACCACTTCCTGTAGGTCCTGTTAATAAAATAATGCCATGAGGATTTTGAAGTAACTGCACTACTTTAGGATAATCCTCTGCATTAAATCCTATTTCTGAAAGATTAAATCCTTTGTGACTGCGATAAATAAAACGTATCACCGTCTTCTCCCCATAAATGGTTGGCAAAATACTCACCCTTAAATCTACTTTTTGCCCATTAACATACTGATACATACGCCCATCTTGTGGTAAACGCTTTTCGGCTATATCTAATCCAGCTGAAATCTTAATACACCTTGTCATACTGTTTAACATTTCTTTTTTAATTTCTGTAATCTTTCTCAGTTTGCCATCTATTCTATAGCGTACACGTGCTCCCTGTTCAAAAGGTTCAATGTGTAAATCTGAAGCTTCTTTTAAAATACATCGCTCTAACAAATTATTCATCAATTTAATATAAGTACTTTCTGCTGCTTCTTCTACTTGATATCTTCCTGGCACTACATCTTCATCAGCAGCTTTTTTCTCAAACTGAGTCATAATATGTTTCGTTTGTATCCGCGTATAAAATTGTTCTATC
>CALGWE010000049.1:0-2429 GCA_937935915.1 uncultured Clostridia bacterium | reverse complement strand
GCCACTCATAGAAAAGATGGAGCAAGCAGCAACAGTTAAAGGTGCTCATTTTGAAAGTATCAAATTTGAAAATGTGAGTGCCTCGTATCTTGATGATGTACCTGTTTTAAAGAATATTAATTTAGAAATCAAAGCTGGAGATATTATCGGGCTTATAGGCCCTTCAGGATGTGGTAAAACTACCTTGATTCGCTTGATTCTTGCACTAATTAATCCTTTAGAAGGGCAAATAACTTGCAAAGTAGATCAAAATGAAATGCCACTTACACCAAAGCATCGCCAGCTCATGAGTTATGTCCCACAAGGTAACACCCTTTTTTCAGGGACTATCGCAGAGAATATACGTTATGGTAATGCCGAGGCGTCTATGTCACAAATTCAAACGGCTGCTGACTTAGCAGCTGCTATACCATTTATTACACATTTAACAAAAGGCTTTGAGGCAACAATAGGTGAAAAAAATAAGGGCCTATCAGAAGGCCAAGCACAACGTTTAGCAATTGCACGTGCCTTTCTCTATGACAGACCTATTTTAATACTTGATGAGGCCACTTCTGCCCTAGATGACATGACAGAAAAGGCTATTTTAAAGGGGCTTAAAAACTTAGCCTCACATCCAACTTGTATTATTATTACGCACCGCCCTTCAGCTTTAGCAATTTGTAATGCTGTTTATGAAATAAAAGACGGAACATTAAGAAAAAAAGATGTGAATGAAATACTTTAGGAGGCGCTCATGAAATATTCAAAAATAGCAACTATGCTACGTAAACTATTATTTTGCATAACAATTACAATTTTAAGTGTGGTCTATTTAATCGGTAAGGTAAAATATTTTGTTTATTATAATAATAATCATATAGAAGTTGCACGTTATACACTTCAGTCTAATAAAATACCAGACGCTTTCTCAGGGTATCGCATTGTCCATCTTTCTGATTTACACAGCAAATACTTTGGAGAAAATCAAGAAAAGCTTGTGGCTAAGGTTAAAGCACAAAAGCCTGATATTATCGTATTCACAGGAGATTTATCAGATGGTAAAACAAAACTAGTGGAACCTTGTTTAGCACTTATGAAAGAGCTTGTTAATATTGCCCCAACTTATTATACCTATGGCAATCATGAAGCACTTTTACTTTATGATGAAGCTTATCAAGGTTTTTTTAAGAATATTGAAGCCTTAGGTGTTCATATGATGAATAGTAAAAGCATGACGCTAAAAACCGCTTCAACTGATGATACAATTAACTTAGTGGGTGTACCAGATCCTATTGCTATTCCATTACCTAATAAAATCTTTCAATATAGCGATCAAGAAGAACGTACCAAAGTTTTATTAGCAGAAACTATGGCGACTGTGAAGAATACAGATACTTATACAATCTTGTTATGTCATAGACCAGAATACATTAATACCTATAGTAACTTTCCAGTTGATTTAGCGTTATGCGGACATACACATGGTGGTCAAGTGCGTCTGCCTATGCTTGGGGCGCTTTATGCCTCTGGTCAAGGGCTTTTCCCAAAATACGATACGGGAATTTTTAAAAAGGACAATCTAACCCTTCTGATTAGTAGTGGTTTAGGCTCCTCTACCACTATTCCTTTTCGTATTCTTGACTTCCCTGAAATTGGTGTAATCACATTACAACATCAATAATTATTTTAAGGAGGAATTTATGAAACCAAATGAAAAATCAATCATTCAATATCTAGATGCAGCGTTAAAAGGTGAAAAATGTGATTCTAGCAAGCTTACTTTATCAGAACTAGAATATCTCTATGAACAAGGGCGTGCCCATCAAATACATACACTGATTTTTTCCGCATTAGATTCTATGAAGACTTTACAAATTACAGCGCCTGAACTTATGGCTAACTGGACCAAAGAAACTATTATGCTAAGTTACACACAAAAAGCAAATCTCCAGCAGGTTGCACATGTGCTTAAGCAAATGGAAGTAGAGCAGATCCCTGTCATTCCACTTAAAGGTGTTTTTCTTAGAAATCTTTATCCAAGGCCGGATTTAAGACTTATGGGAGATGCAGATTTATTAGTTTATGAATCAGATCTTGAAAAGGTGAAACAACTTCTTATAAAAGAGGGCTATAAAGAGGTCATTGATACACACTCCTATCATGTGGCTTTTACGCATCCTAAGTATATGAGTATAGAAGTCCATTGGGCCCTTACAAATCACCAGTCTTTCAACGCTTCTGCTGCGATTGCATTTGAAAGTCATGTGTTTGATCATGCCTTAGAAGCTCAAATTGGTGAAGCGAATGTCCTCACCCTTTCTTTAGAAGATGAGTTCATCTATATTTGTATGCATATGGCAAAACACCTTAACTACTCAGGTTTTGGCCTTAGACAAATGTGTGACTTCTATCTTGTCTTTAAGTCTCGCCAAGATCTCTTTGATTGG
>CALGWE010000048.1:0-4613 GCA_937935915.1 uncultured Clostridia bacterium | reverse complement strand
GATCGTGTTTTTCTCCTAAATTTGGATGAACAGCATGAGCTAAATCTGCTGAAATCATAAATGATTCTGATAATGATCTTAAGAAATCCTCTCTATCTTTACCTAAAGCTAGGACTATTCTTTCTAATATTGTTTTTAAGAAATCTGAATCTCCACCTTGTTTAGTAGCACTTCCAACCTCTTCATTATCAAAACATACCATTACATTAGTAGCTTGTGATACCTCAGCATCCATTAATGCTTTAATACCTGCATGAACCATTGATAAATCATCTAATCTTCCTGAAGATATAAACTCTTCATTTAATCCCATTAAGCAACCTTTTTCATATTCATATGGATATAATTCAAAATCAAGAATATCCTCTTTTTCACAATATAATTCTTTTGCTAAAAGTTCAACTAAATAATTACCTTTTTCTAAAGTTTCATTAACAAGTGATAATAAAGGTAATGTATCCTTTTGTCTATTTATTTTATATCCCTCATTAACTTCTCTATTCATATGAATAGCTAAGTTTGGAATTATAAGTATAGGTCTATTTATATTAACTATCTTATTTACTGGTTTTAATGGATTTTTACTTACTAAGGATACTCTTCCAGCTAAAGCTAGTGGTCTATCAAACCAAGTATTTAGTATTGGTCCTCCGTAAACTTCTGTATTTAATTTTACATAAGTATTTTCAACTGTAATCTCTGGATTTGGTTTTATTCTAAATCCTGGTGAATCAGTATGAGCACCAATTATTTTAAATCCATTTTCAGCAATATCACCTTTACCAACTCTAAAAGCAATTAAAGCTGAATCATTTTTAGTTACAAAATACTTTCCTTCTACTTCTAAGTTCCATCTATCAGCCTCTTTTAATTCTTTAAAGCCTTCAAATTCTAAAGTGTCCTTAACATTCTTTACTGCATGAAAAGCTGTTGGACTTTCATATAAAAAATTAATTAATTCATTTGCAATAACTTTTTCCATATGTATCTCACCTCTTTATATATTCTAAACTATTCCAAATATTTTTTCAATAACACTCACCATATTCTTACACCAATTACATTTATATGCTTGTTTTATAAGTCAAAATTGTATATCCTTAATATACAGACTAAGAGAGGAGCTTATAAATGAGTCAAAATACTAATCAACTTTACACAGGCATTGCTTATTCTTATATTGAATATGTCCATGCTTACTTAAAACTATTAAACAATTCATTATTCTTTTCTATCCCTTATTTAGATGAAGAAACATCACATATTCAAGATAAATTAAAAGAAATTTTCCTTTACCTTCCTGATTTACTTACATCTAATGAAAATATTTCAAATGGAAAAGATACAAAAGCAGAAAAAGAACGTGTAGGTGAAACACTTTTAACTTTTAGAGATACATTAGAACAAAAATACCGTACACTTAATGCTTATGCCCGTGAATTACATCATCTTGTAAGTGTGGCACAAAATAATCCAGAGTTCTCCGGTGAATATATTGACCGTGAAGAATTTTCAGATGAAGCCATCCTTGAAATGGACTTTAACCGTCTTGCAGAGGATTGTACAAACTTTGTTTTTAAAGAAAAAACTGTAAAAGCTAGACAAATTAATGCTTCTAGACTTTTCCCTGCTATTCCTTTAAAAATCACAAAGGCTAACTTCTTAGATTACGTTAAAAAAAGTATTCATCATATTGATATAGAAGATACTGCTGAGGCAGCAACTTTCTTAACTGCTATTTTAGAACAACTCTTTGACGGCAAAGCATTTGCCCCATATGGCAAAGACTTTAAGGATCTTGTAGAGTCTTTAACAGAACTTACAGAATATGATGATCCAATTGATTTCTTCGAAGAAGCAGATTCACTTGAACAAACAATTAATACTTTATTTGATTTATTACATGCAATGTATCGTATGATTTGTACACTTAGTAACCTTTTATTATTTGAACATATTGACTTCAATACACTTGCAGAGCTTCACCCAAGCTTCTTTGACTTCTATCACTGCATTAAGAAAATCTTAACAGATTCAGAAGAAGCTAGCTTCTTACAAACTTCTTTAAATGAACGTGTAGATGAAGTTCAAAAAGAAATTCAAAGTGAGCTTATCAAAGTAAGTAAAGCAAAAGAAACAGATCCAATGTTCATTCTTATTCAAACTTATTTAAGTATGGATATGAGTAGCTTATTTGGTTTTGCACTTAATAAAAACAAAAAATATAGTGCTGAAACACTTGCTATCCTTGACCAATTTGTAAATGAATTAGGCGAGCGCATCACTAAGCTTCCTGTGGCTGAACGTAAACTTCGTATGCAATACTTTATGAGCAGCATTCCTTTCGTTATGCCAGAAGCTACTTTTAAATCATATGTAACAGCTGGTTTTAGCAATATTTCTAAGCCACAACAAACTTTACTTTCTGCTATGGCTATTCATAGCATCTTAGATCAAGGTGGTTACTTCTCATCACCTGCCGATGAAGATGCTGGTATGGTACCTGAAGATATTTATAAAGAATATATGACAGAAGAAGAAATCAATGCACTTCATGGCTTTGACTATGAAGATGCAGATTATTATGTAGATGAACATAGTCATAGCTGTGGATGTGAGAACCACGATGATCATAACTGTGACTGCGATGGCGACTGTGGCGATGACTGTCACTGCCAGCATTAATATTAAACATTAAATCAATAACCAAAAAGGTCTCACCCAAAATTTCGTGAGACCTCTTTTTTATTTTGTATTTTTTAATGATTTAACCTGCTTAACAGCACTTTTAGCTGAATATTTCAGCGTACTAAGCATAAATTTCACTATTTCATTAATAACAACAACTAAACTACTTGCACCTATAACTTTCATCCACATCATTAGTTCTAAAGGTGTGGCATTAAAGAATTTATTCCCATACTGAATCATCACAACCTGTAATACACCTGTTAAAGCAATAATCTTAAGTGCTAAAGTGTTTTTAGTAAAGTTCGGGAATATACTAGCTGTACCAAATTCCCTACAGTTAAAGGCATTAAAGAGGACACTAAAGGCAAATAAACTAAAAAGTACCGTTTGTGCTTCACTACCTACTCCTTCATTTGTTGTACATGTGCCTAAGAAATTGCACTTCATTTGAAGTAATAATAACCCTGTAATAAAACCACTATTAATTAAGATGGTACGAATCATAAATGGATTAATAATATGTGCCTCTCTAGGCGTTGGTTTTCGCTTCATAACTGTTGCTCTAATAGGTTCAAGACCTAATGCTAAGGCTGGTGGCCCATCCATAATAATATTAATCCATAAAAGGTGAATCGTTGAGAATGGCATTTCTTCTCCTAATACCTGACTAATAATCGCAATTAAGAAAGCAATAATATTAACGGTTAATTGGAACTGAATGAAACGCTGGAAGTTATTATAAATTCCTCTTCCCCATTTAATAGCTTCTACAATGGTGCCAAAGCTATCATCTGTTAAAATAATATCTGCTGCATTTTTACTAACCTCTGTGCCTGCAATACCCATAGCAATCCCTACATCCGCTTTACTCAGTGCTGGTGCATCATTGATGCCATCACCTGTAACCGCTACAATTTCACCATTTCTTTGAAGCGCCTGTACGATACGCATTTTCGTATCTGGTTTTGATCTAGCTACAATGGCGATTTGGCCTATCTCTCTTTCAAGTGCTTTATCTGATAAGGTATCTATATAAGATGATTCTACCGCCTTTTTACCATGTCCAATAATGCCTATTTCTTGACCAATAGCTATGGCTGTTTGAATATTATCCCCTGTTAACATCTTAGTCTCGACGCCTGCTTCTCTTGCCACTTCTATAGCTTCTTTAACGCCTTCTCTAAGAGGATCTTTAATGCCTACAAAGCCATGAAAAGTAAGTTGACCACGCCAATCTGATTTCGTTTCTATATTGACTGTAAGTGGTACTTCTTGATCTGCAAAAGCTAGTACTCGCATAGATTGACCTTGTAATTTACTCATCAGTTCCAGTATTTCCTGAACACGACCTTCTGTCAGCTTCCTTGTGGTTCCATTGATATATTCATAGTTACACTGTTTTAAGATTACCTCTGGTGCACCCTTTGATAAAATATGATAGGCGCCATTTTCCTTGATAATCGTCAGCATATATTTATTTTGAGAGTTAAAAGGTACTTGTTTGACTATAGTTGACGCTTGTCTTGAACGTGTATAATCTACAGAATCCCCCCACATAGAAAGCAGTGCACATTCTGTAGCGCTTCCAATATAACGCATTTCACCTTCAACGCGCTCTAAATCTGCCGTACTATTTATAATACAGTTCTTTAAAAAGCCTGAAACCATTTCAGCTTCTTTGAGCTTACAATACTTACCTTCTAGATAAATACGTGCCACACACATTTTATTTTGTGTCAGGGTCCCTGTTTTATCACTACAAATGACACTGACACTTCCTATGGTTTCACAAGCTTCTTTCTTCCTAACCAATACATTAATCTTAGCCATTTGCTTCATAGTAATGGCTAAGGTCATATTAATCATTGTAGGCAAGCCCTCTGGCACTGCTGCTACAATAAGTGCTACGCAGACTACAAAGG